>CANKNL010000178.1 GCA_947483345.1 Chitinophagaceae bacterium
ATTGGAATGCCACAACCTTGAAGATTTTTCTAAAAGTTCAGTATATCAACATTTAATTGCTAACGAATACAAATTAGTTGGGTTTGTCATTATGAATGCTTATTTCCGTAACAGTAGAACTGAATCGTAAAATCCAAGATATTTAAACTACTGATACGTATAGTTTTTTTAAAATGAAAAAGCGAATTCCTGTTAGAATAGGTAAATCGTCGTGCTAAAGGAATTAATTGTTATAGTATTTAGTTAAGATACCACTGACGATTTGCAAATAATAGCTAGCAAATTAATGCGTTGTCAATGCCTATTGTAAATTAATAATGTCGGCATTTTCTTTTAAATGAACTCCTGATAGTTTAAACGCAATGCTGTTTTGAATAAGTAAAAATGTTTTTTGAGCAGCAGTATAATCGTCAAGTCCCTTTGCATGAATATTGGATATACAATTTCTGCTTTCATCTGTTAAACCCATTGCTGGTTGATACGTGGTATAAATACCCATACTGTCGCAAACAGATAAGCCGGGCCTTTCGCCAATAAGTACTACAGATACTTTACATTGCAAAATACTGCCAATGGTATCTCCTATAGCCACCCTGGCCTGACTGGCAATAACAATGGGAGCAATGGTAAGACCAGCTTTTTGTAACAAGGGAACTATTTGCTGAATAAAAGGAAAGGAATGCAATTGTATAGCTGTAGCAGATAAGCCATCAGCGATTATCAATCCTACATCGAAACCTTTGCTGTTTTGTTGTAACATAATGCAGGACGCATCATCTAATTGTCTGCCAAGATCGGGCCGCTGTATATACATTTTTCTGTTGACCGCTTTGCTGCAAACAGATAATACCGGAAAATTTAGTTGCTGTAAGGATTGTTCAATAAGGTGTACATCCATAGCAGCATATACGGCATCTTTTGCAAAAGCATGTGCTACCTTAAGTTGCAGCATTTCTTTAACAGGTATGGCATTTCCGGTTCTGCCTAATGCTACTCTTGCAGGAGTATATTTTTTAAGCGATTGCCACTTAGAACCTATTTCAATATTTTGAGCTTTATCTTGTTGATTCACTTTACAAAGTTGAATTAAGTAAAATGGTTTTTAATTCATTGGTTGGTAGCAGCAACCCTTCGGTATCCGTTATCCCCTCTTGATATAGCCAACTGGCAAACTCAGGTGCTGGTTTTTTGTTGGTAATTTTTCGAGCGTATAGCGCATCATGGAATGAAGTGGATTGATAATGCAACATGATATCATCTGCGCCAGGCACACCCATAAAAAAATTACAACCTGCAACAGAAAGCAGCGTAAGGAGGCTGTCCATATCATCTTGATCTGATTCAGCATGACTAGTGCAACAAACATCCATACCCATGGGCAGGCCCATTAACTTGCCGCAAAAATGATCTTCAAGTCCTGCTCTGATGATTTGTTTTCCATCGTATAAATATTCCGGACCAATAAAACCTACCACCGAATTCACTAAGAACGGATTAAAATGTCGGGCTACTGCATAAGCTCTTGCTTCGCAGGTTTGCTGATCTACCCCTTCATTGGCATTGGAAGATAAGGCTGCACCCTGTCCAGTTTCGAAATACATAATTTGATTGCTAGCCGAGTTTCTATTGAGAGAAATTGCAGCTTCATAGGCTTCTTTTAATAAGGATAAGGAAATGCCAAATGATGCATTTGCTTTTTGCGTACCAGCAATAGATTGAAATACTAGATCAACTGGCGCTTTTTGTTCTATCAATTGTAAAGTGGTAGTTACATGCGATAAAACACATGATTGCATTGGTATTTTAAATTGTATTCTCAATTCATCTAGCAGCATTAATAAATGGGCTACTTTTTCAGGATTATCGGTAGCAGGATTGATACCAATAACCGCATCCCCATTTCCCAGCAATAAGCCATCAATGATACTGGCCATAATTCCTTTTTCATCATCAAAAGGATGATTGGGTTGTAGTCGGGTAGATAAATGACCTTTAAGTCCAATTGTAGTTCTGAACCTGCTTACTACTTCGCAGTTTTGTGCAACGGTAATCAAATCCTGATTGCGCATAATTTTACTTACAGCTGCAACTATTTCCGGCACTAATCCTTTTGCAATGGAAGTAAGTGTTTCAGTATTGGCTGCTTCGCTTAATAACCAATCTCTAAAACTACCAACAGTATGATGAGATAATTGTTGAAAAACTAGTTTATCATAGTTATCCATTATAAGTCTGGTTACTTCATCGCTGTCGTAATCAATAATGTCGGTTTGTATAAAATCTATTAAAGGAATATCAGCCAATGCCATTTGAGCAGCAACTCTTTCTTCGTAAGAACTAGCAGCTATTCCGGCCATTACATCACCCGAACGCATAGGAGATGCTTTTGCAAGAACTGTTTTAAGATCTTCAAAAACATAATTGTTATTTCGTATGGTACAACGATAGGCCATTTTTATGCGACTAGATTTTATGTTTACCTAAAGCAAAAAATATTACTAAAGAAGCAATTAATGCTGTAAAAAATATCAAACTTAATTCAAAATTAAAATAACAAATGGCAACTAAACAAACCAGTGATAATACCAATGCCACCATTGGCATGTAGGGATAAAAGGGTGTTTTAAAAGTTCTGAGCAGATTGGGCTCTTTTTTCCGAAGCTTAAATAAACTTAGCATACTTATTATATACATACTAACTGCACCCAATGCAGAGAGTATAATCAGTTTATCAGTAGTGCCGGTATAAATGCAAATGATTCCAACAATAGAACTTGCTATTAAAGCCCAGTAAGGAGTTTTAAAACGTGGGTGTACTTTGGATAGAAAAGCGGGTAAATAATTTTCTCTTGCTAAAGCAAATATCTGACGAGATACCCCAGTAATAATACTGTGAAAAGATGCAACCAATCCAAACAAACCAATGCCAGTAAATAACCTGGTAAGTTGGTTATCCTTTCCCAATACCATTCCAACGGCTTGTGGTAATGGATAATCAATTTTTGCTAGCAGCTGCCAGTCGCCAATACCACCCGTGATTACCATTACTGCTAAAGCTAAAAATGCCAGTGTACCAATACCTGTTATATATCCTATTGGAATTGTACGATGGGGTGTTTTAACTTCTTCTGCTACCATGGCTACCCCTTCAATGGCAAGGTAAAACCAAATGGCAAAAGGCAGGGCTGCAAAAACACCATGCCATCCAAATGGAGTGCCGTTTTGCAAAAAGTTATTCATTTTAAAATGAGGAGCAGTTACCCCCAGATAAAGTAATAGTTCTGCAACTGCAAGTAGTGTAACAATCAGCGTAAAAACCGCCGACTCTTTAATGCCCAATAAATTTATAATTGTAAAGATTACATACATTAATACGGCGGTATGTATAATTGAAAAGGAAGGATCTAGAAAATGAATATAACTGCCCAGTGCATATGCGATAGCGGGTGTGGCAAACAAAAACTCAACTAAAGTAGTAAATGCTGCAATTACCGCTCCTGCAGGACCAAATGCTCTGTTGGCATATGCAAATGGTCCGCCGGCTTCAGGAATGGCGGTGGTAAGCTCAGTAAAACTAAATACAAATGCAATGTATAAAATAGTTACAATTCCTGTAGCCCACAACATACCAACGGTACCTGCAACATTCCATCCATAATTCCATCCAAAGTATTCTCCTGAAATTACAAGTCCCACGGCAATAGCCCATAAATGAATAGCGCTTAGTGCTTTTTTAAGGGGTGTTTTTTCTTTTAGCATGTGGTTAGTTTCGGTGCAAGTTGAAATAAAAATATCAAGTCCAATATACAGATAAAAAATAAGCCGGCTTATTATCCTACTTTAAAATGGGTAAATTACTGGGTAGTATAGGAAAATACAGGTTGTATATCTTCAAATCAAAGTAAACTAATTCTTGGAGAGTGTTTAGTCCACTTATTGCTGACGACTTACATCCCGAACTATAAAATACGGAATGAGTGCTTTTATCAAAAATAGGATTAGAAATTGTAGATTTGGGAATAAGAAACTTGAATAGCCTTATATGTTGTTGATGCCTACCTACCGTAGACAGGCCGCCATAAACATTTCTATAAGTTTTGAAAACAAGAAAGGCAGGCACCAACAAATGACGAAATTTCAAAACAATGAAATCACCATTCCTGATATTCCTCCTCTTCTCCCAAGTGCTGTTTGCCCAAAACATTGAAAACCGGGTTTTAGTAATCCGTAACAACAATAGTCCCGTTTCGGTTGCTGTAGCAAATGATTATATGGCCCGACGTAACGTACCTAAAGTGCTGGACATATCCTGCATTAACAGTGCGCTATTTGATTATAACGAAACCATCGATTATGCCAGCTTTGTAACACAAATCAAAGCGCCCTTACTCGCTTACTTAAACACATTTCCCGAAATAGATTTTATCGTTTTAACCAAAGGAATCCCTATCAGAATCACTGGGGTTCCGGGCAAGACCCTCAATGGAACTTGTTCACTGGATAGTTATATTGCCGGCATGGGATATGAAGCCAGCCCATCCACCAGTATCGTTCACGTCAGCGATATCAATTATGGCGCAAGTTATTCCGGAGATGCTTATCTGAACAAATACTGGCAAAGTACCAAACACTTCACTCATGCTGAATTTGGAGGTTACCTGGTTACCCGGCTTGATGGATATACCCAAGCAGATGCCATCGCGCTTACTACCCATTCCCTGCAGGCAGAAGCAAACCTTTGTTGTGGAACTCCCTCAACCGGAAATATTCTGTTGGATACCGACCCAACAGCCTGGATGGGTTATCCCAACCCCGATAACCAGCCCTATACATTTGTGCCGGCAAATTACACAGCCGGACAAGCCCTGACCATTCTGTACGAAAGTGCTTATGGTGATATTAATTCGGATATGAAAAAGGCAAGGAATATACTGCTGGCCAGTGCGATCCCAGTACAGTATGATTCCACTTTAAACTTTGTGGGCAACACGCAGGCTTTAAAAGGGTATTTTTCCTGGGGTAGCAACGATAATCATTTTAGTGAACCCAATTATAAATCCCTCACATTTATTCCCGGTGCCATTGCCGAAAGTGCCGTTTCTACCAGTGCAAGAACTTTTTATCATACCAGCTGGGGGCAATCAAAAATAGCCGATCTGATTGCGCAGGGAGTAACTGGCGTAAAAGGATACACTGATGAGCCCCTTGTTCAGGGAATTGCTTCACCGAGTATTCTGTTCGACCGATATACAAAGGGCTGGACATTGGCTGAAAGTTATTATGCCGCATCACGGCTGGTTTCCTGGATGGATATAGTCATTGGCGATCCTATTTGCCGGGCCTATGCGAACCTGCAACCCTTTAATACGGCAAATGAAAGCCCGGCTTTTTCTATCAGTCCAAACCCCGCCGCCAGTTTTATTCATGTACAATTAATCGGTTTACCAGATCAGCAAACCATACAAATTTATAATTCAACTGGTCAGGTTGTAAAAGAATTGATAATCTTCAATGAATGTAAAATTGCCCTCGATGGTTTGTCTGCCGGTGTCTACTTTGTTAAGTTGAAAAATAGTGTTCAGCAAACGCATCAATTTATAAAGTTGTAATCAGCTTAAGGGATATTCTCGTCAACAACCAGTAGAGTTTTCAAAAAAATATCTCTGGGATTATTATTTTATGAATTATATAATACGGAGTTGATTTTTTAATTCAAAGCGGAATGTAAAATAAAAAGCCCATTACAAATTGTTGTAATGGGTTTTATCATTTTAGTGGAGAGTAATGGAATCGAACCGACGACCTATTGTGGAAATTCCGGTCAATGTGACCACCCTTTCCCAGTCGAAGAAAGAAAGAAAATTTTTCAAATAGTGGAGCAAAAAGTTGGCCTTTAAAATTTTTGACTAGGAGCAGCTAAACCAAGCAGGTAATACCAGTTTTGAATTGATTAAATAGTAGGCAAAAGAAAGCAATAATTTGCAGTCCGGAATAGCAGTTTTATTGTTTTGGTATTAAGAAAGCCAGGGTTTAAAATAATACCCTATCTGTAATAGAGACTCAACCTTTAATTATGCTATTTTACTTCAGCAGTTTTAGATCTGGTTGTGCGTATTTGTAAACTTTAAAATAAATAGTGGTTTTGGTCTGTTGTACACCTGTTATCTTACTAATATCATTTACAAAATCGACCAGGTGATTATTGTCCCGGCACATTACATCTACTTCCAGGTCATAATCACCAGAAGTCATGGCTAAGAAACTTACCTCGGGTAAAGTAGCAATTTTTTGTGCTATTTTTTCTTTTAAAG
>CANKNL010000179.1 GCA_947483345.1 Chitinophagaceae bacterium
AATTTGTTGGGCTGTTTGCTGGTGAGCAGGGCGTATAGTTTTTCAACATCTTTACTCATCAGGCTGTTTCGTAAAAAATAAATACCGTTCATTGATCCGTAATAATCCTGCTGGCCTTTCATCATCTGGTCGGCAGCGCCAATGCATAAAGTTTCTTTGGCCAGGTCGCCTTGCTCGTGGTAGCGCTTTGCCAGAATTTCACTTAATACGTTGCGGTAAATAGTGCGCCATTGCTGCACCTGCCAGTAATCCAGTGTTATCGCTTTTTCTGCCCTCACCATTTCTTCCAGCCATTGCAGCGAGGGTATAAGTTGTTCTTCAAATGCCGCATCTATTTTAGTTTTTTCATTGATGGTAACAAGCAGGTTGGTTAATACCCATTGCTCTTTTACTTTTTGTGTGAGGGTCACTTTTTCTGCGGCAGCCAGGTATTTTTTGGCACTTGCATAATCTTTAACCATCTGGGCGGCATAGCCTGCAGCGGTTTCCAGCAGCCCTGGATTTTTTACCTGTTTAGATTGTGCAGCATCGTGTAAAAATGCTGCCATGGCTGTTACTTCTTTTTCAGCATCGGTCATAATGCTGTCTGTGCTTTCATCGGTCCAGGTAAAATAAAAGGGTTTGCCACCGGGTGTTTTTAGCATGGCCGGTGTAAGGTATTTTTCTTCCAGCTTGTTTATTTCACGTACCACCAATACTTCCAGTTCTTCGCTGGCAGGGTTAAGGTGATAAATTTCTTTCATGTCTTCCAGGCCATTGGAGGTGGTGCCCAAATTAAACAACGCCAGCATAGATGCTTTTTCTTTGTCGTTTTTGCATAAAGCCAGGTAATCTTTTTTATCAGCCTTCGAATCTACACTCCATAAAAACCCCAGGTAATTAGAAATTCTTTTGGCTGTGGTGGCTGCAAAAACCTTACTAAACAAATAAGCTGCTTCTTTTTGTTGTCCGCTGCGAAACAAAGCCCCTGCTTTTAATGCCATACAAAGCGGGTGTAATACATTGCTCACATTAGTTTTAGCTGCATAGGCATCATACCAGTTTATTACATCGGCATATCTGCCACTGTAATGAGCTAGGCGTAAAACCTGATAAATACACTTCAGCTTAATAAAATCTGTTTTGGCTGCTGCGTATAATTGTTGGCCTGTGTTGATGAGCCTGGCCATTTTTAGGCTGTCTCTGTTTATCACCTCCCAATCATCAGAAGTTCCAATCACAAAAGGTTCTACTTTTTTAGCATACAGTAAATAACCAAGCGCTTCCAGATCTTTGTGCCTGATAAAATAAGCGGTCATGCTGTTTTGTTTTACAGAGTCGGGTATTTTTAGCGGTTGATTTTTCTCTAAATGATTATACAAATTGCTCAGGTCTTTTAAGTTGAATTTGTTAACCAGTTTTTTGGCATCAGCAGAACTTACTGGAGATGCACAATAAGTCGCCCAGTCATCAGCAAGTATATCGGCTTGTGATACGGGCTCAGTTGCATCATACAAAAAACTATACCCGGTATAATAAAAAGGTTTATACCCATTGGCCTCCGGCAGATTTTGATGGAAGAAGGATGTATAATAATCATACGGATCAACCCCAGGGCCACAACCAATGATATTTTGAGGAAAAGAAACGATGGCGGTACTAATGCAAGCTGTTATAAATGCTCTCCAGTTCATGGATTTTATATTTACTTAAAATTACAGAATCCAGATGGAAGAGGGATACCCTCAGGGGGGTATTTTTCAAGTGCTTGCCAATTTCATTTGCCGCCGCAAACACTTCTTTAATATTACTTTGTTCGTCCCGTATCATATCACCTTTTCGTAAATCATATCCCGCCAGTAAACTGTCGTGTAAAATAAAAAAGCGGTTGCCGGATCTACGGCAGAAGGAATTACTGAAAACCGAATCCGGTAAATTTTGAATCAGTCCGGTGTACCTATTATTCCGGTATAAAACTTTCCAGTCAAACAACGGAAATGCCATATCCAATGGCAAAGGAAAGGTAGAGAGATTGCCGACATATTTTTTCAATTCTGCTGTTTCTAAAATAGAATTTGTTGTGGCAGGATCCTTTAAATTGCCCATATTGTAACACATCAGCAAACCTCTGTCAACAGGTGGTACGCCAGTTTTGGCTATGTATTTTATCTGGTGTAAACGTATGGTTGCTGATAATTGCGCATTTGGTTTTAGGGCTTTAATATGTTTAAGTAAAACAAAATATTTGTCCCTGGTTGACTCGGTCCAGTCACAATCAATCTGTACTTCAGGCACCGCATCAAAATCAACTTTATTGATTAAACTTTTTAATAATTGAATGATTTGCTCTGCCAGCATTTTTGTTTGCAAGGCATCTATATTTTTAATACAGGCATTGGTTATAAAAACTGTAGGTATGATCTGCATGCCTTTCGGCATCTGGTCAACAAATCCCTGTGCGTATTCAGTATGTTGCAACTTGGCCACCGGCACAGCTACCTTTTTGACTTCATCCCAATCCACATCAAAACATTTAAGATATATCGTATTTACATCTAATGCATGTAGTTGTTGCTTTTCAAAATCGGTAAGATTTAAAACAGATTTCCAGTAATAAAAGGAGCGTTCAATGTGTCTCGGTTCATGTTCTGTATTACATGATATTAGTAATGCAGATAAAAACAATATAAAGAATACGCTAGGTCTGTTTAGGGTTCCCCTTTTTTTAATAATCAGATTTAGCATAAACATATGACCAAAAATAGTGTAAAAAAAACAGTGAATACCCGGAATTGAATAGGGGCTATCTTTGCCGCATGACGTCTTCATTTTTTACTTACGATAAGAAAAAAGTAATACAGGCATTACGCTATCATTTTATTACCCGAAAGGAAATAAAAATAATGATGATATTAGTGAATGTTTTTGCCATACTTACAGCCGGGCTGTTCTTTTTTAAAAAAATCTCTCCCTTTGCTTTTTTAATAAGCTCTGTTTTATGGTTTGCTTTAATGATTTTATTTTGGTTTCTAATGCCCTATATAGTGTACAAAAAAGCCGAAACTTTTCAAGACCGGTTTAAAGCCATTTTAGGAGAGGATAGTTTTAGAATTGAAAATGAAAGGGCAGGCAGAAGCTGGGACTGGAGCGAATTTAGCACCTGGATTGAAAGCCCGCATTTTTATCACCTGTATTTCAATACCCGTTCTTTTTTCATCGTACCAAAAGAGGCTTTTGAAGGTGATGATGTGCATGAGGCCAGAAAGATATTAAAAGAGAAAATCAGAAAATAGTAAGTGGCATAAAGCCTTTTAGTTAAACATAACAGCAGTGCCAATTTATACCCTATAATTTTTTTTCCAAAATAAAATGCGGAATAGTGACTTCTGTAAATCTATCCCCAACAATTTTATAACCTAATTTTTCATAAAAGCCTACTGCCGTTTCCCGCGCATGCATGATCAGTTTTTTAAAACCTTTGTCCCGGGCTATGATTTCTGCAAAATTCATCATGCTGGCACCAATACCTTTGCCCTGCTGGTTGTTTTGAACTGCCATTTGCCTTAAGCGCAAAGCATGATGTCCGGTTTTTGTCAGTATACAGCAGGCCAGCATAACATCTTCATCAAAAGCGCCAATCAAAATATCCTCTTTTTCAGTGGCCAATTCATCAGCTGTTAACGTAAGTCCAAGTGGCTGCCTCAATATCTCATTTCTCAGCATGATCATTTGCTGATACTCTTTAGAGCCGTGGTCTATTTGTTTTAGAGCCATAACAAATTACATTTTAATAAAGGTTAAGGTTTTGGCAGGAGACGGATTAACAATATACAATTTTTTTGCTACTACCGAATCTATGTAAAAAAAGTGTAATGACATACAAAAAAGACGGGAAACCGGTCATTTATGAATGGCTTGATAAGAATTTTAAAGACCTTGAAAGTTAATACCTGTAGTGAAGTATTTATTAAACAATATCTATTTCTTTGTATTTACCTCAAAATGTATATTTTTGCACCCAATACAAACTAAAATTAAATATCATGTCAGACATTGCAACAAGAGTAAAGAAAATAATTGTTGACAAATTAGGAGTAGATGAAGCAGAGGTAACACCGGAAGCTTCTTTTACTAACGATTTAGGTGCCGATAGCTTGGACACCGTTGAACTAATTATGGAATTTGAAAAAGAATTTAATATTTCAATTCCCGATGAGCAGGCTGAGACCATTACAACTGTAGGTCAGGCTAATGCTTACTTAGAGGAGCATGCTAAGTAATTAATTTAATTATCACAGGCATTTTATGGTATTAAAACGAGTTGTAGTTACCGGATTGGGAGCATTAACTCCATTGGGCAAAACTGTTGAAACTTATTGGCAGGGACTGTCCGAAGGGGTTAGTGGTTGTGATTTTATCAAACAATTCGATTGCAGTAAGTTTAAAACCAGATTTGCCTGTGAGGTTAAAGATTTTGAACCCACAGATTACCTCGAAAGAAAAGAAGCCCGTAAAATCGACCGTTTTACCCAATTCGCGCTAATTGCAAGTGATGAAGCCATTAAAGATGCCGGTATCAGCAAAGAAAATGTTGATGTTGACCGGGTAGGTGTAATTTTTGCCAGTGGGATTGGTGGTATTACTACTTTTTACGAAGAAGTGACCAACTTTGCTTTAGGTGATGGTACGCCCCGTTACAACCCCTTCTTTATTCCCAAAATGATCCTGGATATTGCGGCTGGGCAAATTTCTATGCGACATGGATTCCGTGGTCCAAACTATGCAGTGGTTAGTGCCTGTGCAAGCAGTACCAACGCGGTTATAGATGCCTTTGATAATATCAGATTGGGTAAGGCCGATATTATTGTTACAGGTGGAAGTGAAGCGGTTATCAGCTCTCCCGGTGTTGGTGGCTTTAATGCCATGAAGGCCCTGAGTGAAAGAAATGATGACCCTGCAACTGCCAGTCGCCCTTTTGATAAAGATCGGGATGGCTTTGTAATGGGAGAAGGCGCAGGCGTTTTGATACTGGAAAGCCTGGAACATGCACTTGCCCGTGGCGCAAAAATTTATTGCGAAATTGCTGGTGGTGGCGCAACGGCTGATGCACATCATATTACAGCACCTCATCCCGAAGGTTTGGGTGCAAAAAATGTAATGAATGTGGCCTTAAAAGATGCCGGCATGCAACCAGAAGATATTGATTATATCAATGTGCATGGCACTTCAACTCCATTGGGTGATATTGCCGAAACAAAGGCCATTTTAAGCGTTTTTGGCGATCATGCCTATAAGTTAAATATCAGCTCAACCAAAAGTATGACAGGCCATTGTTTGGGTGCTGCTGGTGTTTTGGAAACCCTTGCCTGTATTTTGGCCGTGGTAAAAGACATCGTTCCGCCTACAATCAATCACTTTACTGATGATCCCGAACTGGATCCAAAACTCAACTTTACGTTTAATAAAGCACAGCATCGCACTGTTCATGCAGCCCTCAGCAACACCTTCGGTTTTGGTGGTCATAATGCATCTGTTATTGTAAAAAAATACATCGCTTAATTTTTCCCATTTATTTTTTCAAAACTTTATTGGCGAATAAAAAATACTTAATTTGGGTTGACCTAAATAAGATTAATTTTACTGAAACTATTTATTCATTTTGCAATTCATAAAAAATTTTTTTAAGATTCAGGTTCATAACAGGGAGTTTAAAAAACAACTCAGTAATGTGCTTGGCTTTACACCAGGGGCGGTGGCTTTATATAAAACCGCCTTAAGTCATCGGAGTGTTAGAGAAGGAGCCGATGAAAATAATGAACGCCTCGAATTTTTAGGCGATGCCGTATTAAGTTCAATTGTTGCACACTATCTTTTCAAAAAATATCCATACAAAGGCGAAGGTTTTTTAACAGAAATGAGAAGTAAGATGGTTAACCGCCAAAAACTAAATGATATTGCTTTAAAGATGGGACTTAAAAAAATTACCTTTTACAATAAATATGATAATGCACTGAAGATCTCTCAGATCTTTGGCAATACCCTGGAGGCCTTAATAGGAGCAGTTTACCTCGATAAAGGATATGCAGGCACACATAAATGGGTTGAGCAATTCATCATTATGCCGCATATGTTTATTGATGATTTGGAGGATGTGGAAATTAATATTAAAAACAGACTTTATGGGTGGGCAAATAAAAATGGTAAATCCCTTGAGTTTGAAACCCTGCATGAAAAATTTGAGAATGGCCGCAGATTGTTTACCATTGGTGCAACAGTAGA
>CANKNL010000180.1 GCA_947483345.1 Chitinophagaceae bacterium
AATGTATTGTGTAAAGTAGAAAAATGGCGCGCAGTGTTAAGCAATGATGCGAGCAGTTCTTTATTTTTTATTATTTCCTGTATCTCCATAATTTTTTTAATGTAGTTGTAACAGGTCAAACTCAAATCGTGCTGAAGCGTTAAATCTTTTGTTGTGGTTTTTACCCTGGGGTCCATCTTTACTATAAAAGACTGGTTGTATATTTTTCCATCAACCACTAATCTGGCTGTGTATGAACCCGGCATTACCCAGGGCGATGTAGGATCGGGAGCGGTGTTAAAGGGCGTTGCAGAAATGGGATAAGCAGGCGGAACATTCAGCGGCTGGTAATGCATATCCCACATAAAACGATGAGCGCCTGCTTTGGCTGAAAGTAGCTGCTGTGGCCTTATCCAGTAGGGCGGAACATTGTTGTCGGGTACTTTATACATTGTATCGGCAGATGTGTATTTGCGGATGAGGATTCCTTTGCTGTCAATAATTTCCAATTGAACATGGGCAGCACTGCTACCCAAATAATAATTGATGATGGCGCCATCGGGTGGGTTTTGTCCGGCGGGTTCATCAGGTGGTACCGGTGTATCGGGATACATGCTCCACCTTACACGATATGTATTTTGTGGTTTAAATAAAATGGCAGGTTGGTTCAGCAGTTGATTATACATTTGACGCAGCGGTGTAATATCATCCAGTATCCAAAAACTGCGTCCATGCGTACCAATTACCAGGTCATCATCTTTAATAACTAAATCCCTGATGGATGTGGCCGGCATGTTTAATCTTAAGCTTTGCCAGTTAGCGCCGTCATCAAAAGAAACATACACGGCTCTTTCGCTACCGGCAAATAATAATCCTTTTCTCAGGGGATCTTCTTTAACCACATTGATGGGGTCATTGGGTAAACCGTTTACAATTTCGGTCCATGACTTTCCGCCATCGGTTGTTTTATAAATATGCGGATGCATATCATCTAACCGTATACTGTTAACTGCTGCATAAGCGGTGTTGGCATTGGTATGACTGGCATCCATCAGGGAAATCTTGCTCCAGCTTGGGATAGAAGGAGGCGTAACATTAGTCCATGTTTTACCACCGTTTTTGGTTACCTGTATCAATCCGTCATCGGTACCGCACCAGATGGTATTGATATCAACATAGGAAGGGGCAACCGTATAGATCAGGCCACGCCTGGGCATTTTCTTCATGTCTTCTTTTGTATAAATACCAACTGCTGCCGGTATATCCCAGCTTTCTCTGCTCAGATCGGGACTGATGATATCCCATTTATTGCCGCCATCCAATGTTTTAAACAACACATTGCCGGCATAGTACAAAGTTTTTTTATCAATGGGATTAAACAATACCGGTGCTGTTCTTATAAAACGGTACTTGCCACTTCGCACTGCTTCTGGTGAAATATTTTGCGTTTGTCCGTTACGTTTATCATACCGCGTGATTTTTCCGCCGTATACGATGTTTGGATTCAGCGGGTCGGCCACCACATAACCATATTCTTCTGCTGCAACGGGGTGCCATTCACGATAACCGATCTGTCCGTCGTTGCCCCTCGATGCAATGCCCACGCTGCCGCTTTCCTGCTGGCCGCTATACACATTGTAGGGAAAATCATTGTCGGCACTTACGTGATAAAACTGTGCTGTGGGCTGGTTGTACCAGGATGAAAAAGTTTCACCGCCATTAACAGTAATAACAGCGCCCTGGTCGCTGGCGATCAACATCACATTTGTATTATCGGGATTGATCCAGATGCGGTGGTAATCATCGCCACCTGGTGCGCCTCTGAATGCAGCCCATGTTTTTCCGCCATCCATACTCTTCCAGGCAACCACGTTAGCACTGTAAACAATATCTGCATTCTTAGGATCTACTTTTACTTCAGCAAAATCACTACCTCTTCCCCAAAAGCGTTCATCCGCATTTATGTTTGTCCAGGTTTCTCCGGCATCATCGCTGCGGTAAATGCCACCAAGTTTTCCGGCATCAACCGTGGCATACAACCGGTTGCTGTTGGATGGGGCTATACAAAAACCAATACGGCCCAAACCCTGTTCGGGTGTGGGTAAACCGGATAGTAATTTTTTCCAGGTGCTGCCACCATCGGTACTTTTATACAGGCCGCTTTCTTTTCCGTTCCAGGCTCCGTTTTCCCAGGGCCCTAACCGTGCTGCCCACAGATCGGCATAAATAATTTGGCTGTTATTGGGGTCGATGGTAACCTGGATGGCACCGGTATTTTCATCTTTGTATAAAACACGTTCCCAGTTTTTGCCGCCATCAACCGTTCTGTACACACCTCGTTCTTCATTAGCGCCGTAAGGATGACCGAGTGCCGCTGCAAAAACACGGTTCTCATTTTTTGGGTCAATGGCAAGGCCGCCAATTTGTTGTGCATTTTTTAATCCGGTATTTATCCATGTTTTTCCGGCATCTGTTGATTTGTAAATGCCATCACCCACACTCAGGTCTGGCCGCTGTAAACCTTCGCCACTGCCAACATAAATGATATTGGGGTTTGATGGAGAAACAACCACATCGCCAATGCTGCCTGTGGGCTGGTCATCAAAAATGGGCTGCCAGGTGCGGCCAAAATCAGTTGTTTTCCAAACGCCGCCGTTGTTTACGCCGATATAAAAAACATTGGGCTGAGAGGGAACGCCCACGGCGCCAACGGTTCTTCCGCCACGGTGCGGACCAATGCAGCGCCATTGCATGGCACTATAATATTTTGCATCGAAGGTTTGTGCAATAGCATTGACTGATTGCAGGATAAAAATGGCAGTCACAATTTTTATCATCAAAGATGATCTCATAATGGATGGTGTTAGGTGATTTGAAATTACAAATAAAGCAAGACAATGGCCACTCCGTATTTTTGAGGTGTTAAGAAAAGCGTCATTACATCAGCCGCATGATCATCGGTTGCAGCAACCAACAAAAGAGTGTGATTAAAATAATGCAGATGATATTGAGTACAAACCCGGCCTTAACCATGTCTTTTATTTTAATATAGCCACTCGCAAAAACAATGGCATTGGGCGGTGTGCCCATGGGTAACATACTGGCACAGCTGGCACCCAGCGTCATGGGTATACCCAACAAAAGCGGATCCATATGCAGTGCCACAGCAACAGATGAAATAACCGGCGCCATCACAATAACCTGTGCCACATTACTCATCACTTCGCTTAAGAAAACAGAAATGCTGGTAACAATGAGTATCATCAGAAAAATATTATCCGTGGCATAAGAAGCGATATAGGTGCCCAATTGATCCATCAGTTTTACATCTTCCAAAGCTTTTGCCAAGGCAATACCTCCGCCAAATAACAATAAAATACCCCAGGCCATTTTGCCGGTGTCTGGCCAGTCGAGTAAACGTTCTTCCCTGAGCGTTTTTTTATTTCCGGAAGGGATGATGAATAAAGTAATGGCACCAATCATAGCAATAATGGTATCATCAAGCACGATCATTTTTTGTAGGCTGTTGATCAAATCTTTAGTGATCCATAAAAAAACAGTTCCAATAAAAACAAACAGTACTCTTTTTTCGGGAACAGATAATTGGCCAAGGGCTTTTAATTCGGTCTTGATAAAACTCTTTCCTTCAGCACTGTGTTTTATTTTATTGGGGAATAGGAATTTTACCAGCACCCAATACAACATGAACAATAATATGATGGTTAATGGTGTAAACACAATCATCCAATCGGTAAAGCCAATGGTATAACTGAATTTTTCCTGTATATAATTTACATAGGCCACATTGGGGGGCGTGCCAATGATGGTACCCAATGCAAAGTTGGATGCATAGGCGATGCTGAGCATGAGCACCAGCGAGAAATTTTTAATGCCGGTGCTTTCTTTATTGTGCGTGGCAATCACATGAATCACCGACATGGCAATGGGAAACATCATCATGGTGGTAGCGGTATTGCTCAGCCACATGCTTAAAAAACCGGTGGCAATAATAAATCCCAAAATGATGCGGTTGCCATTGGTGCCGGTAATATTGATAATGCCCAGGGCAATGCGTTTATGCAGGTTCCATTTTTCGATGGCGATACCGATGAAAAAGCCGCCCATAAAGAGAAAGATGATGGAATCTGAATAGGATTTGGTTACTTCTTTAAGCGAGCTGATGTTGAGCAATGGAAACAAAACGATTGGTACCAGTGCCACCACCGCCAGAGGCATGGCATCTAATACCCACCAGCTGATCATCAATGCCGCAATTGATAAAACCAGTTTTGCTTTAACCGCCAATCCCAGTGGATTCACCAAAAGGAAAAACAAACAAAACAATAAGCCGGTGATTAAAGCCGCTTCTTTTTTATATTTTTTAAAGAATTCTTTCATGCAGTTAAGTAAACTGTTTCCAATTTAAAACAGTTTCATCAATAAATTCATGCAGACTATAACTTTGTATTTCATAAAACATAAAGCATATGAGCAACTTAGTAAAAGAATTCAACGACTACCGAACCAAAATGAACGAGGTGATTTTAAGTAAAGACAATCTTGTTATCAAACGGCTTTGGAATCTTGATACCAACACCTATGCCGAAGGGGCATTAGACGTAAAAACCAAAGAACTGCTGGGCCTTGTTGCATCTATGGTTTTGCGTTGTGATGATTGCATTAAATACCATTTGGGCAAATCGCAGGAACTGGGTATTACCACCGAGCAGATGTATGAATTATTTGCCGTGGCCAATATGGTTGGCGGAACGATTGTTATCCCACACACCAGGCGGGCAGCGGAATACTGGGAGGAATTAAAGGGAAATGATTAATATCATTGCTCAGCGAGCGCTAATTTTGATTAACTTTATGGCTTAATCCAAATAATTATGAGTGAAATATTGACAACAGCGGCTCCACTTACCGCAAAAGATTTTGTAACCGATCAGGAAGTTCGCTGGTGTCCCGGTTGCGGAGATTATTCGATCCTGGCACAGGTACAAAAGATCATGCCTACACTGGGTATTCCAAAAGAAAATATTGTAATTGTTAGCGGAATTGGCTGTAGTAGCCGTTTTCCATATTATATGAACACCTATGGCATGCACAGTATTCATGGTCGTGGAACTGCAATAGCCAGTGGCTTAAAAGCGGCCAGGCCCGAACTTAGTGTGTGGATTGTAACCGGTGATGGCGATGGTTTGAGCATTGGCGGTAATCATACCATCCATTTATTGCGCAGAAATTTTGATGTTAATATTTTATTGTTTAATAACCAGATCTATGGTTTAACCAAAGGGCAATATTCCCCAACTTCCGAAGAGCATAAGGTAACCAAAAGCTCTCCTTTTGGCAGTATTGATCATCCGTTTAATCCGCTGGCATTGGCCATGGGTGCCGAGGCTAGTTTTATTGCCCGTACAATGGACAGGGATCCAAAGCATTTGCAGGCGATGCTGCTACGCTCACAGGCTCATAAAGGGGCTTCTTTTTTAGAAATTTATCAAAACTGCAATATTTTTAATGATGGTGCATTTGAAATATTTACTGAGAAAAAAACCAAGCCTGATGAAGTTTTATTTCTAGAACAGGGCAAACCATTGGTATTTGGTGCCAGTCAGAATAAGGGCATCAAGTTAGAAGGATTTAAACCAGTGATCGTGGATCTGGCTGAAGGCGCCAGCACAGATGATTTATGGAAGCATGATGAACGGGATTTTTATAAGGCACAGATATTAATTCGGATGTTTGATGATCCTAAACTGGCCGGGCATTTGCCACGTCCTTTTGGCGTTTTTTATGAAACCGAAAGAGCCTGCTACGAAGACAGCATGACCATGCAGATAGCCGAAGTAATTGCCAAAAAAGGAAATGGCGATTTAGATAAATTATTAAAAGGGAACGAAACCTGGGAGATTATTTAGGCCCGGCCCCTATTGAACTTCGGTCGTTACCTTTTCAGGGAACCCCAGTGGGGGAGGAAGTTTAGAAGATAGAGCGAAGATTATGTTTTATAAAATTAAAAGAGCCATCATTTTTTGATGGCTCTTTTGTTTAAAAAATTTATTGAGTTTTCGCTTTAATCTTCCAGTTCCCTCTTCAGGGGTTCCTGCAAAAGAACGGGTGTAGCTTATTGGGTTGAGGCCGTTACAACATATTCTTTTCCACTAAATACTCCGCAATCTGTATGGCATTGGTAGCAGCGCCCTTGCGCAGGTTATCGCTCACGATCCAGCAATTTAATGTATTGGGTTGC
>CANKNL010000181.1 GCA_947483345.1 Chitinophagaceae bacterium
GCGGTTATTATTGGCTGATGAGTCAGTTTAAGGATTATCAGGGTAGGGTTTATATTTTGTACCTGAATAACCTGCCTTTTTTAAATGACAAAGGACAGTTGTTTTATCCTGCGAATTTATTTGAGATACCTGCAAAAGAGTTTGTGAAAGCAAAAAAACTCGACAGGCAAATAACTCCCAGTGAATTTGAAGTAGATCCCGATGAATGGGCAAAACTTTGCGGGGAAGACAGGGGTATTCGCATACTGGAAGGCGGTAAAAAACTGGTACAGGAAGAGGCCGATTTTTTTGATGCAGAGTTGAAAAAATTAGTGACTGCTGATTGGCAAAAAGCATCCAAGATCATTCATACACATATCAACAAAGCCAAACATACTACCGGGGATGCTTATTTGCTTTGGCGGTTAAAAGAATTGATTGCCATGGAGATGTTTGATGTACAGGGAACATTAGGTAAGATGAAAGAATTTGAATTGAAGTTGCATACAAAGACGGAAAGTTAGAAAGCCGCAAATTTAACTTTGCAGCTTGGCGTGAAAAATAATTATATGGCAAACAGTAAAAAACCAAAAGAAGAATACGAACACACCGATACCGGCATTGGCGGGCAGTATAAAACCTGGTTTCTGGATTATGCCAGTTATGTTATTTTGGAAAGGGCCGTTCCGGCCATTGAAGATGGCTTAAAACCTGTACAACGCCGGATCCTGCACGCCATGAAAGAAATGGATGATGGCAGGTTTAATAAAGTGGCCAATATCATTGGGCAGAGTATGCAATACCATCCGCATGGCGATGCCTCTATTGGTGATGCATTGGTAAACATGGGGCAAAAAGATCTGCTGATTGAAACCCAGGGTAACTGGGGTGATGTACGTACCGGCGACGATGCTGCTGCTGCAAGATATATTGAGGCAAGACTAAGTAAATTTGCGCTGGAAGTTGCTTTTAATGCAAAAACTACCGACTGGGCTTTAAGTTATGATGGCCGGAAAAATGAGCCGGTAACACTACCCATGAAATTCCCTCTGTTACTGGCGCAAGGTGCCGAAGGGATTGCGGTTGGATTAGCAACTAAGATATTGCCACATAATTTCTGCGAATTAATTGAGGCCTCTATTAAATGTTTACGGGGTAAAAAATTTGAGATACTCCCGGATTTTCAAACAGGCGGTGCCATGGATTCGGCTAATTACAATGAAGGTGTTCGTGGTGGTAAAATACGGGTGAGGGCAATTATTGAAGAACAGGATAAAAAAACACTGGTCATTAAAAATGTGCCGTTTGGTGTTACCACCACCCAGTTAATGGAAAGTATTGTAAAAGCCAATGAACAGGGGAAAATTAAAATTAAAAAAGTTACCGATCACACGGCTGCTGATGTAGAGATCATCATCGAACTGGCGGCGGGTATATCGCCAGATATCACCATAGATGCACTGTATGCCTTTACAGATTGTGAAGTCAGTATTTCGCCCAATGCCTGTGTTATTGTAAAAAATAAGCCCCGGTTTTTAAAGGTTTCCGACTTATTAAAGACAGCAACGGATAATACCAGAGACCTGTTACAAAAAGAACTGGAAATAAAGCTGGCTGAATTACACGAGAAATGGCACTACACATCTTTGGAAAAAATATTTTTTGAAGAAAAGATTTACAAAGAGTTAGAGAAAAAACATGAAACCTGGGATAAAGTACTGTTGGCCATAGACCTGGCTTTTACACCATTTAAAAAATTACTGAAAAGAGCCATTACCCGAGAAGATATCATTAAGTTGACCGAAAAGCCGGTGCGACGTATTTATAAGCTGGATATTGATGAATTAAATGACCAGATAAATAGTTTGGAAGCAGATATCAAACAGGTAAAATATGATCTGGATAATCTGATCGATTATGCGGTGGCTTATTTTGAAAACCTGTTAAAGAAATTTGGAAAGGGTAGAGAGCGTAAAACAGAAATAAAACAATTTGATACCATTGAAGCCAAATCGGTTGCCATGGCAAACATAAAGATCTATGCCAATTTTGGGGATGGATTTATTGGAACCGGGTTAAAAAAAGATGAGTTTGTGGCCGAAGTGTCAGACTTGGATGATATCATAGCTTTTACCAAAGGCGGTATCATGAAGGTGGTAAAAGTTTCTGATAAAATATTTATCGGAAAGGATATTCTACATGTGGCCGTTTTTATGAAGAATGATGAACGCACGACGTATAACATGATTTATGTTGATGGTAAATCGGGTGTGAGTTATGCCAAGCGGTTTAATGTAACCGGTGTAACCCGCGATAAGGAATATGATCTAACCAAATCTGCAGATAAGAGCCGTGTTCATTATTTTACGGCAAATGCTAATGGGGAAGCTGAAGTGGTAAAAATTATTCTGAGCCCAAATTGCGGAGCCAGAAACAAAGAATTTGATTTTTATTTTGAGGAACAGGATATAAAAGGGCGGGGTAGTATCGGCAACCAGGTAACTAAGTATCCTATTAAATCAGTTAAATTTAAAGAAGCCGGAAATTCTACATTAGATGCTAAAAAACTTTGGTTTGATAATAAGTTTGGCAGATTAAATACTGATGAAAAAGGCGAATACCTGGGTAAATTTGAAGCGGAAGACCGGTTATTGGTCATTTTTAATGATGGTAATTACGAAATAACCGATCAGGAATTAACACAACGGTTTGATGCGGAAAAAGTGATGCTTTTGGAAAAATTTGAGGCAGAAAAAATAATTACTGCCATCTACTTTGATAAAGAAAAAATGCAATACAGTGTCAAACGCTTTAAAATTGAAACCTCCAGTTTACACAACAAATTTTTCTTTATTAAAGAAGGTGATGGCAATTACCTGGAAGCGGTAACAACTGAGGAGGAGCCTGTGCTGGCGATACAAAGCGGCAGAGGTTCACAGTTACGAAAAGCTAAGATAAAGATTACCAAAGTGGTGGAACTGATGGGATGGAAAGCCTTGGGCAATAAATTAACAGACTATAATAAAACCATTGAAATGCAGTGGGAACCAAAGGTATCGAACAATCCGCAGGCTGAGTTGTTTGAATAGAAAGACTCAACTACTTTACTATGCGGTATTTTTTTATTTTAACCTGTATCATTGCGGCCTTGCATGTTACGGCCTCCGACAGTTTACAATTTAGTAAAACGGAAATCATTTATGGTCGTAAAGACGGCATGGCTCTAACCATGATGATGTTGAAGCCGGTACAAAATACAAATGGTAAGGCCATCATCAGTGTGCTTAACGGTAATTGGGTTTCTTCACAAAAAATGATGGATGCTTTTTTGTTACGGTCTAATCTTTATCTCGAAAGCGGATTTACCTTATTTGGTGTGATGGTCAGCTCTCAGCCACAGTATACCATACCTGATGAAATTCTTGATTTAAAAAGGGCTGTTCGGTTTATCCGTTATCATGCCAGTGACTATGGTATTGATGAGGGTAAAATTGGTATAACCGGATCTTCTTCAGGTGGGCATTTAGCATTAATGATTGCAACAGCCGATGATATTTTTAATCCAAAATCTGCCGACCCTGTCGATAAGGTATCCGGCAGGGTACAGGCTGCCGCTATTTTTTATCCGCCTACCGATTTTATAAACTATGGCGGTTTAAATACAGCAGGTACCATCAATCAGGCCGGTTTGGTTTTAACCGGATTAGCTGCGGCTTTTGATTTTAAAGCCTGGAATGATACCAGCAAAACGTTTGTGGTTATTACAGACACCAAAAAAAGATTGCAGATTGCTAAAGATATTTCCCCGGTTAATGCAGTTAGTGCAGACGATCCGCCAGTTATGATTATTCATGGCGATAAAGATGTGTTGGTGCCTAAACAGCAGTCAGAATTGATAATAGCGAGGCTTAAGGAAGTTCAGGTAACCTGCGATCTGATCATAAAAGAAGGCGGAGGACATGGTTGGCGCAACCGCGAAGTAGAAGAAAAGAATTTTGTGGATTGGTTCAATAAATATTTAAAATGATCAACTGTTTATCCTGCTTCTTTAATGCTTACATTCGCTGTTCATAAAAATCTAACTAAAGCAGCTGATGATAATACTGGAACCATTCGGCCGCAATGATTTTAAACAATTGATCAATTGGATTGGTACCGAAGAGCTATTGATCAAATGGTCAGGTTCTTTATTTTCATTTCCCTTAACAAGTAAAAGTTTGGATTGGTATATCAAGGAAACAAATGTACCACAGGTTTCTAATGCCTTTGTTTACAAAGCCATTGAAAAAAAATCCGGTGATGTTGTTGGCCATATTTCATTAGGCGGCATAAGTTGGAAAAACAGGTCTTCCAGAATAAGCAGGGTATTGGTTGGAGAACCGGCAAAACATCAAAAAGGCATTTGTCAGCAAATGACTAAAGCCGCATTAAAAATTGGCTTTGAAGAACTGGGGCTTCATCGCATTGAACTAGGTGTGTATGAAAATAATAAAGCAGCGTTGAACTGTTATCTTAAAAGCGGTTTTAAAATAGAAGGTGTTTCCAAGGATATTCTGTGGTTTAAGGATACCTATTTAAGCATGATTGAAATGGCCATTTTAGAAGATGAATGGAAGAACCTGAATCCTTAAAACAGGTATGGAAGGATGGCTTTTCTGTCTGATGGATAATTATTAAATTTTGTTTTATACCACCGGTGGTGCGCCATGGCCCTGGGTATCAGGTTGGCAGAAGACCAAATAAAAAAGGCTACAGCAGGCATGTTCCAGCAAAGTATGGCAAACCCAGCCCATTCAATTAATTCTCCCAACATATTCGGACAACTGATAAAAGTAAATAACCAACCCCCTGGTATTTTATAATCCGTTTCAGTGGGTTTGCGTAAATGTATCAGTATGTTATCCGATTTCCAATTTATCCAGAGTCCTAGAAAAAATAAAAAAACACCGGCAATGAACCTGATATCAGTAAGCCAACTGATGTTATAAGTAGCAAAGTTTGTAAAATAATAACCCAATAAAAAAGTATTGGCCAGGTTAAAGAAAATACCGGAAAGCATGATCAGTAAAGGCATTTTTTTTCCACGGGTATGTAATCTGAAAGGAAAAATAAAGGTGCGGTTAAAGTAGTGCAGACAAAATAGTCCGATCATCAGTAGGATAGACAGATTTTCTTTGGGCAAATTTTTTATAAAAAAAACGATCATCACTGCCAGCGCAGGTAATTCCATTAGTAACCAGCCATAATGATTATCAACCTGCGGGCCCCATTTTGATGAGGCATGACGGCCATAAGGCGCCGCTATTTTAAGCAATAAAAAAAATATACAAACAGCAATGCCTATCCATATATAAAAAATTAACTGGTAAGTGGAAAATGAAATAAGCATATCAGAAAAGCAGACAGGTTAGTTTGGTAATTTTAATCAAGATAGCCTTTATTCTTAAACCAATGAAAAGTATCCTGTATGGTTTCTTCAAATGGCCTGGTGGTATATTGTAATGCAATTTGTGCTTTCTCGCTACTGATAAATTGGTTGCCGGTAAATAAGGCGTCCAGAGCTTCAACAGTATAAAGCGGCTCTTTCTTTTTTAGTTTGGCAATCAGTTTAACAACAGGTAAGCCAAGTCTGGCGGTAAAAAGAGATAAGGCTACAGGGTTAATTTTTTGGGCAGATGCTGTAGACAGATATTGAGCCAGTTGTTTCAGGCTGTGCCATTTACCTGCCAGTAAATAGGCTTCACCGGCATGGCCCATATGGGTTGCATTTACAATGGCATTAGCCACATCTCTGCAATCGCAGAAATCGAAACCGCCATTAAAAATAAAAGGTAAACGGCCTTTAACCATATCAATAAGCACATGGCCCATCAGTGAAGGCTTAAAATCATAAGGACCTATAATGGATGTTGGATGGATCACCAATACTTCCATGCCCTTGCCATTGGCCGACAGCGCGATTTGCTGTCCTGCAAGTTTTGAACGGTCATAGGCATATGCATTTTCAGTTACGGGTTCCCGTTGTTCATTCAAAATCTCTAAGGCAGGTTCCTGTTGAAACGCATGAATAGAACTGATATGGATGAGTCTTTTTATGCCTGATTGCAAAGCTTCATCTACTACCATCTGTGTGCCAATGACATTGGTTTTATGTACAAGCCCTGCCGGATCGCCATTCACCGATATCAAAGCAGCACAATGAATAACCGTA
>CANKNL010000182.1 GCA_947483345.1 Chitinophagaceae bacterium
ACCTCCAATGTTCAATAAGACCCGGTTCTCTCCTTTTTTGCCAAATAATAAATAATCCCCATAAACCGCTAGTGGTGCACCTTCACCACCGGCTGCAATATTTTTTTGCCTGAAGTCGCTGATGGTGATGATGCCCGTTGCAACTGCTAAATGATCGCCATCACCAATTTGTAAAGTGGCGTTCCCGAATTTTTGTTGCTGATGTAAACGTTTTGGCGCATGGTAAATGGTTTGCCCATGACTGGCAATCAGATCCACATCTTCATTTTTAATGCCCCATTTTTGTAAACAGCTATTGATCATGTCTGCATGTTGCAAGGCTATCCAGGGATTAAGTAAACACAGTTTGTCAAGTTTAATATCCTGTTTTGAAAAAACAGATTTTAATTCAGTTTTAAAATCTACGGTATAGGGTATTGATTCAAAATGCACTAAGTTCAGTTTCGTATTCTGACCATGCCCATCAATAGCACAAAGCGCTATGTCTAAACCATCTAAAGATGTCCCACTCATTAAACCAATAACAAGCCTATTTGGTTTATTGGCAATGTCGTATAACTTTTTAATGTTTTGGTACATACTATTGTTGTATGAAATTCAGATTTCGTTTTATACCATCAAACTTAGCTCTTTTGAGTGGAGAATTTTTAAAAATACGTTTGAAACTATCTTCCGTTAAACTTGCCCAATCATTGCCGGAGAAATTTAAAATTTCGGGAATAGGGGTGAACCCAATTTCTGTTGTTGATCTCGAAAATCGATTCCAGGGGCAAACATCCTGGCAAACATCGCATCCAAACATCCAGTTTTCAAATTTACCTTTCATATGGTCTGGTATCAACACCTCTTTTAACTCAATGGTAAAATAGGAAATGCATTTACTGCCATCGATAATTTTATCGGGTAGTATCGCATCGGTAGGGCAGGCATCAATACACTTTGTACAGGAACCGCAATAATCTTTTGCAAAGGCATCGTCATACACTAATTCCAGATCAATAATTAATGTGGCAATAAAAAAGAAAGAACCACTTTGTTTATTGATCAGGTTGCCATTTTTACCTATCCAGCCGATTCCGGATTTTTGAGCCCAGGCTCTTTCCAGAACGGGGGCACTATCCACAAAACCACGGCCATGCACGTCGCCTACCTGATCTTTTATTTCCTGCAGAAAACTTTTTAATTTCAATCTGATGACGTCATGGTAATCGTTGCCAAATGCATATTTAGAAATTTTTGGGGCATCAAAAGATTGTTGTTGATGCGGATAATAATTGAGCAATAAAGTAATAACGGATCTGGCTCCTGGAACTAAAAGTGAAGGGTCTATCCGCTGATCAAAATAATTTTCCATGTATTGCATACTGCCATGCATACCCTTATTGAGCCAGTTTTCCAGTCGCCGGGCATCTTCAACTAACACCTGGGCTTTGGCGATGCCGCAAAAATCAAATCCGGCTTTTACTGCCAGGTTTTTTATGATTTCAGTATGTCTTTTAACGGTAGGCACTAATCTGTTGATGTGTCTTCTAAATGTAGTTTATGAAAAAAGCGGTGAGCAATAGGGGCAATTAAAATACCAATGGTACTAATAAATGCAACGCCGCTAAATAAAGCATACATCGAAGCAAACACTTTGGCCGCATTGGTCATAACGATAGACGCGTCAATCATTGGCCCCATCCCACTTAAGATCATGGATGCATTTAAAAGACTATCGTACCAATCCATTTCGGGTATTGTAAATTTATAGCCCAATACACCAATGAGTAAACAAATAAACATAATGATCAGGCCGACAAATGCGTTTTTCCAAAGCCGTTTATAGTAAATATTAAGCGGGGCTAATTTTCGCTTTTTGTGATCAACCATAATTTTATATTTTTATAAAAATACAAAAGCCCTGCGTATTTAGCAGGGCTTTCAACTATTTTAGTTTATCGCATTAAAAGTTAATGTCGTAGCCAATAAGACCTACCAATTCAATATAACCAAAACTATGCCTGGCTCGTATACCTTTTAAGGCATTACTGTTAGAGAGTGCATTAACATATTTTACATAACCGGTTTTTCCGGTAAATTCAATAAAGAATTTTTTTAGGGGATATAATCTGGCACCAGCCTCTGCGCTTATATTGTAGCCTGCCACATGAAATTCATTGTTAAACCGGTCTCCACGCCAGGTAAAATCAGTACGCGGTATATTGATGCCGGCACCAACTTTCCAAATCAAATTGATCAACGGATTTTTATTTCTCTTCATCAATAGGGTTTGCTGGTGAACATAATTAAAATGAAGCCAGTTTGCGCCATCGGTATGTTCAAAATGTAAAAAGCTTTGTGGGTTTAAAGTACTGTCGCCATTTACCGCAACCCCGTCAATGGTGCCGGAAACATGAACCACCTGTCCATTTGTTACAATATACTTGGCATGATCAAAATTTAATTCTATGGCCCTTGAATGTTTTTTGTTTAAGTAAAAGCCGATGCGGTAATTGTATTGAGGAATAGAAATATCTTTTGGCTTTTTGTAAATGGCATCAAGATCTGGGCGGTCTGAGGCCCTGGCATTGTGCAGTGTAAAATTAGTGCCATTGGGCATAGAAAAATGGATATTGCTTCTGGTATACCATTCGGTATTGTATCCCCATTGCAAGTACATGCCCGATAATAGTTTTCCTTTTTTTTGTGCAAAGGCCGTAAAGCATAGGGTACTTAAAAATAACAGTGTAATCAGTTTTTTCATCAGTTCTTTTTTCGAATGTTGCAAAATTAGACCATTAAACCCAAAAATAAAATTTAAGCGCATTAGTTTAATTTAATAGGCAACTATAATTGTTTTAAAATGTACTGTCTAAAGAAGACTAATAAAATACTAAGCCTCAAATCTGTAATAATAGCATAAAAGCGTTGAGGATACTGCTTTTGCGGCAGACTCGGATAAACAGATATGCCATAATAGCGTAAATATCATCCTTGGATTGAGTTTTGTGATTGTATTATCAAATTGAAAGAAATGAGTTTACAAAATTTAACTATAAAGTCTCAGGACATACTGCAGCAGGCTCAGCAATTGGCCTTTACAGCCAATAATGCCAATATTGAAACAGAACATGTTTTAAAAGCGTTGTTGAATGATAAAGATTCGCCTGTAGAGTACCTGCTTAAAAAGAATAATGTTAACGTAAATTATGTTGATGAAAAACTGGCTGCAGCTATTGCTAAGTTGCCAAAAATTTCTGCTGGCGAGCCTGCTCAGTCTTTAAGCCGGGAGGCAAATAATGTTTTATTACGGGCAACGGCAGCCTTAAAAACTTTTAAAGATGAATTTGTAAGTGTTGAGCATTTATTGCTTGCTCTGCTTGTTGGTAGTGATAATACAGCCAAATTATTGAAAGATGCAGGCCTTAATGAAAAAGGATTGATCGCAGCCATCAAGGATCTTAAAAAGGGATCAACCGTTTCATCTCAAACCTCCGAAACACAGTTTAATGCACTTAATAAATATGCTAAAAATTTAATTGAAATGGCCAGGTCCGGAAAACTGGATCCGGTTATTGGAAGAGACGAGGAGATTAGAAGAACCCTGCATATCTTATCCAGAAGAAGTAAAAATAATCCGATTTTGGTGGGTGAGCCTGGTGTAGGAAAAACAGCCATAGCAGAGGGTTTGGCCATGCGAATTGTGAATGGTGATGTGCCCGAAAATTTAAGGTCAAAAATTATTTATGCCCTGGATATGGGGCAGCTGATTGCCGGTGCCAAATATAAGGGCGAGTTTGAAGAACGTTTAAAATCAGTTGTTAAAGAAGTGAGTACCAGCGACGGGCAAATCATATTGTTTATTGATGAAATACATACCTTGGTTGGCGCCGGAGGGGGCGATGGCGCTATGGATGCAGCTAATATACTAAAGCCTGCATTGGCCCGTGGTGAGCTGAGGGCAATTGGTGCAACCACACTAAGTGAATATCAAAAATTCTTCGAAAAAGATAAGGCATTAGAACGCCGTTTTCAAAAGGTTATGATAGATGAACCAACCATTGAAGATGCGGTCTCTATTTTACGGGGACTAAAAGATCGATATGAAAACTACCACCATGTTCTGATAAAAGATGAAGCCATAATTGCAGCCGTTGAATTATCCAGCAGATATATCACGGATCGTTTTTTACCGGATAAAGCCATAGATCTGATTGATGAAAGTGCCGCCAAACTTCGCCTGGAAATGAACAGCATGCCTGAAGAACTGGACGAACTGGAAAGAAAAATCCGGCAGCTTGAAATTGAGCGGGAAGCCATCAAACGGGAAAGCGATGTACAAAAATTGAAGCAGTTAAATACTGAGATATCTAATCTTTCGGTAGAAAGAGATACGTTTAAAGCCAAATGGCAGCAGGAAAAGGAGATTGTTGAAAAAATACAAACTGCCAAGGCCGAAATTGAAAATTTGAAATTGGCAGCCGATAAAGCAGAGCGCGAAGGCGACTATGGCAAGGTTGCCGAAATCAGGTACGGGAAAGTACAGGAACAGGAAAAAATTGTGGATGAATATTCAACACAATTAACAGACAGTACCGAAAAAAGACTTTTAAAAGAAGAAGTGGATGCCGAAGATATCGCAGAGAATGTAGCCAAAGCAACCGGTATTCCGGTTATGAAAATGATGCAGAGCGAAAGAGAGAAACTGCTGCATTTAGAGGAAGAATTACATAAACGAGTAGTAGGGCAGGAGGAAGCTATAGAAGCGGTTTCAGATGCCATACGGCGGAGCAGGGCCGGACTACAGGATCCTAAAAAACCCATCGGATCTTTCATTTTTCTGGGAACAACAGGGGTTGGTAAGACGGAATTGGCAAAGGCACTGGCCGATTACCTGTTTGATGACGACAACATGATGACGAGAATTGACATGAGCGAATACCAGGAAAAACACGCTGTGAGCAGGCTTTTGGGAGCTCCTCCGGGCTATATAGGCTATGAGGAAGGCGGCCAGTTAACAGAGGCTGTTAGACGCAAACCATACAGTGTTATACTGCTTGATGAAATTGAAAAAGCGCATCCTGACGTTTTTAACGTACTTTTGCAGGTATTAGACGATGGAAGGCTGACTGATAACAAGGGTCGTATTGTTAATTTTAAAAATACGATCATCATCATGACTTCAAATATGGGCAGCCATATTATTCAGGATAATTTTGAAAATGTTACCGAAGATAATAAGGAAGTAGTCGTGCAAAAGACCAAAACAGAGGTGATGGGGTTATTACGTCAAACCATACGTCCGGAGTTCTTAAACAGAATTGATGAAGTGATCATGTTTCAGCCGTTGATGAAAAAAGAGATCAAAGGCATTATTAAAATGCAATTGGATAGCTTAAAACAGCTGGTAGCAACAAACGGTATCAATTTACAGTTCAGCGATTATGTGTTGGATTTTTTAGCTGAGCATGGTTACGATCCACAGTTTGGCGCAAGGCCATTAAAGCGGTTGATCCAAAAGGAAATTGTAAATAAACTCAGCAAACGGATCTTAGCTGCAGATATTGATAAAACAAGGCCGGTATTGGTTGATGTATTTGACGGAACGGTGGTGTTTAGAAATGAACAGCTTAAAGAAATTAAGGAAAAGAAGAATTAATTAGAACAATACCTTTAAAAAAGTTGTTTAACTACAACAGATAAAAGACAATTATTATGGCAATGAAAGTAAAAGAAGTGGTAGAGATCATCCCACCAAAAGATATCTTTGTTGGTAACCCTGATGCCACTGTAACCCTGATGGAATTTGGTGAATACGAAAGTGAGGATTGTGCAAAGGCAAATGAAATTGTAAAGAAATTACTGGAAGAGTTTGAAGGCAAGATCAGATTTCAGTTTCGTCATTTTCCCATGACAAGAATTCACCAGCGCTCTATGAAAGCAGGCGAGGCCTCAGTTGCAGCCTCCCAGGTTGGTAAATTTTGGGAAATGCATAATATTCTCTTTGATAATCGCCGCCAGTTGGGTACAACCAGTTTAAAACTGTACTCCAGGGAAGCCGGTATCAGCAATAAACATTTTTTGGAAGAGTTAATTAACTCAACCTATGGCTGGCAGGTGCGTAATGATTTGAATGAAGGTATTGAAAGAGGCGTTAGAGATGTACCAACTTTCTTTGTTAACGGAGAAATGGTTGCGGGTAA
>CANKNL010000183.1 GCA_947483345.1 Chitinophagaceae bacterium
AGGCCACCCCTATTTTTGCAAACAAAATTATAACCATGAAAAAAATGCTGATTTTGCTTACGCTACTTGTAGGCCCCATCTTATTAATGGCACAAGTTGGTGCTGTACCAAAAGATACCTTATGGAAGAAAATCTTTCGGGAATCTAACTTAAAAGTGAATGACCTGGTACATACTAAACTAGATGTTAGGTTTGATTATGAAAAATCATACCTCTACGGCAAAGCCTGGATAACATTAAAGCCTCATTTCTATAATACAGACAGTTTGTTGCTTGATGCAAAAGGCATGGAACTAAAAGAAGTATCAATTATGAAAGGGGCCACCAAATTAAAATTGAAATACGATTATGACGGCATGGCACTAAGAATTACCCTTGATAAAATATATAAAGGCAATGAAAATTATACGGTATACATTGATTATATAAGTAAACCTAATGAATTAAAAGTAAAAGGAAGTGCCGCTATCAGTGATGCCAGAGGATTATATTTTATTAATCCTGTGGGCGACAATAAAAATAAACCTACACAGATTTGGACACAGGGTGAAACAGAAGCAAACAGCGTTTGGATGCCAACTATTGACAAGCCCAATCAACGAACTACTAATGAAATTTATATGACTGTGCCGGCCAAATATGTTACCCTTAGTAATGGGCTATTGATCAGTCAGAAGAAAAATACGGATGGTACCAGAACAGATTACTGGAAAATGGACCTACCACATGCCCCCTATTTATTTTTTATGGGTATTGGTGAATACAGCATTATTAAAGATAGTTACAAAGGAAAAGAAGTAAGTTATTATGTTGAAAAAGAATACGCACCGGTAGCCCGTGGTATTTTTGGCTATACGCCTGAAATGATCAAATTTTTCTCAGAAAAATTAGGGGTCGATTACCCCTGGCAAAAATATGCACAGATTGTAGGACGGGACTATGTAAGTGGTGCAATGGAAAATACCACCGCCACACTACACCAGGAAGCGGCCTATCAAAATGCCAGAGAATTAGTTGATGGCATTGGCTGGGAAGGTACCATAGCACATGAATTATTTCACCAATGGTTTGGTGATCTGGTAACCGCCGAAAGCTGGAGCCACATTACGGTTAATGAATCTATGGCCGATTACAGCCAGACACTATGGATGGAATATAAACATGGTAAAGATGCTGGCGATGATGAGAATCAACAGGGATTACAGGCTTACTTATCAAATCCAAATGAAAGCAAAAAAAATCTTGTTCGGTTTTATTATGCCGATAAAGAAGATGTATTTGATCTGGTGAGTTATCAAAAAGGAGGACGTGTTCACCATATGTTACGCAACTATGTTGGCGACGATGCTTATTTTAAATCGCTGAACAATTATTTAACTGCCAATAAATTTAAACCCGGCGAAGCCGGACAAATGCGCCTGGCCTTTGAAGAAGTTACCGGCAAGGATATGAACTGGTTCTGGAATCAATGGTTTTATGGTAGTGGTAACCCTGTTGTAAAGATTGATTACAATTACGAAACGCCTGGCAAGGCCATGGTCATTATTGAACAAACCCAAAAGACCGACAAAATTTTTCGTTTACCAATAGCTATTGATGTTTATACCGGTGCAGCAAAAAAAAGGTATACCGTGTGGGTTGAAAACAAAATTGATACGTTTAGTTTTAACTATTCACAAAAGCCCGATCTGATAAATGTGGATGCTGACAAAATAATGCTTTGGGTAAAAACTGATAACAAGACTTCTGAAAATTATATACACCAAATAAAATATGCACCAAACTATTTAGACAGAAGAGAAGCACTTGATTATTTTGCTAAAAAAGGCATGCCTGAATTGGCCATTGGTTTAACTGATCCATATGCACCCTTAAGAAGAAATACAATAAAAGCCCTGGAAAAATCTAAAATGGCTGAAGATGCGAAAATCATTGACGCCATTGAAAAAATGGCCAATACAGATAAGGACAAAAAAACTAAAGCCGCTGCCATTTCTTACCTGGCCAAAACCAGTAACGTAAAATATAAATCGCTTTACGAGACAAATATCAACGACAGCAGCTATTCTGTTGCCGGTGCAGCCTTAGAAGGACTGCTTGGACTTGAACCAACAAAAGCCTATGAATTGGCAAAAAAATACAGTAAAGATGCGAAAGGAAATTTAGGAGACATAGTTGGAGAAATAATGATGTCGCAGGGAACTGAAGCCGATTTTGACCTGATAGCCGATCGTTATGATCAAATGCCTTTAAGTGAACAAAAGATTGGGGCCTGTGCAACTTTTGCCGGTTACCTTGAAAAAGTTGGCAACATGACCAATGTAAAAAAAGGCATTGACCTGATCATTAAATTCCGCAATTTAGTGCCCGAACAGTTTAGAAGTTTTGTTGATCCCATGATCATGGGTGGATTAAACAAATTAGGAAAAGCTAAAGGAAAAGAGATTGAAGATTATATCAGCAATGGAATGAAATAAATAAAAATGCCGTTAAATAAAAATGCCTCCGGAAAAAACCGGAGGCATTTTTATTATCCATAATTTAAATAAAGTTACCAGCTGCCGCTTGCACCACCTCCCCCAAAACTACCACCGCCAAAACCTCCGAAGCCTCCAGAGCTTCCTCCTCCACCGCCGCCACTACTTCCGCCGCCACTGCTGAGCATGTTAGCAATCGTCCAGGCGGCAAAACCTCGCCTGCTCATAAAAGAACCGCCGCCGCCGCCCTTACCAGCACTTACAATAATAAAAATAATGATCATGATGATGATAAAAATAATCCTACCACCAGAAATTCTTTTCTTTCCGTAACCCTTTGGTGCAGTATATTCACCCTTAACAGCCTGAATTATGGCATCCGTTCCCTCATCTATGCCCCGGTAATAATCATCGCCTTTAAAATTAGGAACGATAACGTCATCAATAATATGCTTACAGGTAATATCTGGCAAAGCACCTTCAACCCCATAACCGGTTGCAATATTCAATTTATGGTCGTCTTTTGCAATAAGTAAAACAACGCCATTGCTGAATTCTTTTCCGCCCACACCCCAGGCCCTACCCAGTTTTACGTTATAATCCGAAATATCATTGCCGTTTAATGATGGGATAATAACAACAGCAATTTGTGTTGATGTGCTGTCATTAATGGCAACCAATTTATTTTCTAAAGCCTGCTTTTGGTCGGGGGTAAGGGTATTGGTAAAATCATTTACCAGTTTAGGAGGAGATGGTTTTTGCGTAAGTAGTTTTTCCAGGTCAAAAGAATCCTGGGAAAAAGTTACCACACTAACCAGCAGTAAAACAAATATGTATAGAAGTTTTTTCATCATTTGCCAAAAACAATTTCGTCGGGCAACTCATTTTTATCATCAGTTGCTGAGTAAGGGAATTTCTCTTTCAGTGTTTCGCCTATCTGCCTGATGCATTGCTCAATGCCATTACTGATATTGTCCTTTGTAAATTGGACAAGCATGTTTTTTACCGCATTATTCCAATATTCTGCTCCTGCTTTTTTATAAATACCTTCATCTGCAAACAAGGCCAGCTCATGATGATCCATGGCAATGTATAAAAGCACTGCATTACGCTCTACAGTTTCCTGCATTTTTAATTTGAAGAAAATTTCGGCAGCACGGTCAATGGCATCCACATAAGAATTTTTGCTTTCTACATAAATTCTTATCTCTCCACTGGTTTCTTTTTCGGCCATACGAATGGCTTCTACAATCTGTGCTTTATCTGCAGCAGAAAAAAATTCTCTCTTTTTAAATAAAGAAAACATCCGGGAATTTTAATAAAGCCCATGATCCAATTTATTTAAAGTTGAATCATGGGCCTCTTGAATTTATTTTATATCAAACTTAATATCAGGTGCTTTTTCACTGCCTGCATCGGCCTTGTAAAAAGGTTTTTCTTTAAAGCCAAAAATACCCGCTAATATACTTTTAGGGAAACGTTTAACTTTTAAATTATAGCCTTCAATAGATTTATTATAATCCTGACGGGCCACATTAATGCGGTTTTCTGTTCCCTCTATCTGGGTTTGAAAATCACGAAAGGCTGCTGTGGTTTTAAGATCGGGATATGCTTCAAAAGATGCAATCAGCCTGCTGAAAGAACCTTGCAGGTTGGCCTGTGCTTTTTGATAAGCCTCCAGAGAAGCCGGGTCATTGATATCTACATTAATAGACGTGGCTTTTGCTCTTGCTTCTACAACCGCCTGCAAAGTAGACTTTTCAAAATTAGCCGATGCTTCTACCGTTTTGATGATGCTGCTGTATAAATCAGTTCTGCGCTGATAGTTGGTTTCTACGTTACTCCAAACTTTTTTTACATCCTGGTCGGCGGTTACCAAACCATTGTAACCATTACAACCCCAAAAGCCAAGGATAAGAACAATGCCTAATCCTATTAATAACCCTGTACGTTTCATAATTTTTGTTTTAGTGTTAAGAAGTTAAAAATAATATACTTTTTCTATACAAAATATTAATTCTTCATCTGGTTGAAAAGTAACCTTTTCAATTTGTTAATCTTACCCCATCCTAAATCCTTCTCCTTCTGGAGAAGGATTTTGAGCAGTCTGCTAATCATTAATTGCTTTTATTCCCGGCAAAACCTTTCCTTCAAAATACTCCAGCATGGCGCCACCGCCAGTACTTACATAACTCACTTTATCGGCCAGGTGAAACTTATTAACCGCCGCCACACTATCGCCACCGCCAACTAAGCTAAATGCACCATTTGTTGTGGATAAAGCAACTGACTGGGCTACTGACTTTGTACCGGCCTCAAATTTTTCCATTTCAAAAACACCCATGGGGCCGTTCCATAAAATGGTTTTTGACTTGCCGATTATTTCATTAAAAATGCCACAGGCTTTGGGCCCGATATCCAAACCCATCCAACCATCCGGGATGGCATCGCTTGGACGAATATCTGTATTGGCATCGGCAGCAAACTTATCGGCGATGACCGAATCTTCGGGTAAATGAATACTTACATTTTTTTGTTTGGCCTTTTCTAAAATATCCAACGCCGTTTGTAATCGATCAGTTTCGCAAAGCGAGGAACCTATTTTACCACCTCTTGCCTTTAAAAATGTATAGGCCATGCCACCGCCAATGATAATATCGGTTGCTCTTTCCAATAAATTTTCGATGATCAGAATTTTATCTGACACCTTTGCCCCGCCTATGATTGCACAGAAAGGTTTTTCTGCTTCATGCAAAACTTTCTCTGCACTTGCTACTTCATCATTCATCAGTAGACCAAACATTCTTTTTTCAGTTGGAAAGAATTTGGCGACCACTGCCGTTGATGCATGTGCCCGGTGGGCTGTACCAAAAGCATCATTCACATACACATCACCCAGTTGACTCAATTTTTCTGCAAAAGCTTCTTCACCCTTTTCTTCTTCCTTGTAAAAACGAAGGTTTTCCAGAATTAAAACTTCACCGGGCTTTAACATAGACGCTGTAAGTGAGGCCTGGGTTCCAATGCAATCATCTGCAAAGAACACCCTGGTGCTTCCATCGCCGATAGCGGGATTGGTATGGCCAACATTAAGCAATTTATAAAGCGGGTTAACCAAGTGTTTTAATGAGTATTTATCAGATGGCCCGTCTTTTGGACGGCCCAGGTGACTCATCAATATAACACTGCCGCCATCTGCCAGTACTTTTTTAATGGTAGGGATGGTTGCCGTCATGCGGGTATCATCAGTGATGTTAAACTGCTCATCTAAAGGAACATTAAAATCAACACGAATAAGGACTTTATGACCTGCAAAATTAAAATCTGAAAATTTACTCATGGTCAACTGATTATTTAAAATAAAAACGCAGAGAAAAAGAGAACCAGAGTTTACGCTGAGCATCTATGCGAAAACCCTGCCTGCCGGCAGGCAGGTTCATTTACTCATTTTCTCTGCGGTTAAAATATTTTATTCAAGATCCTGTCTTCCTTATGAAGGTAGACGATTGGAACGACTACTTATTTTATCAAACCAGCAAAATGATGAACTGTACGTACCAACTGGCTTACATAGCTCATTTCATTATCGTACCAGCTCACCGTTTTAACCATTTGCTTATCGCCCATGGTCATTACTTTGGTTTGTGTTGAATCAAAAAGCGAACCGA
>CANKNL010000184.1 GCA_947483345.1 Chitinophagaceae bacterium
TCTGTGTGAAACTAATCTATTGAAAAATAATTCGCCGACTGATAAACCCCTGTCTTCTGTTTCATTAATTGCATCAGTATATCATTGGCCAGGCTGCTTGCACCAAACCTGAACCATTCGTTATTCATCCAGCCTTCACCCAATGTTTCATTCAACATAACCAGATAATGCAAGGCCAGTTTCGATTTTGAAATGCCACCTGCAGGTTTCATGGCGATCTTCTTCCCGGTCTTGTAATAAAAATCACGGATGGCTTCCAGCATGACTAAAGTAACCGGCATGGTGGCAGCCGGAGAAATTTTTCCGGTGGAAGTTTTTATAAAATCGGCACCGGCATACATGGCAATATCACTGGCCTTTCGCACTTTATCATAAGTAACCAACTCGCCGGTTTCTAAGATCACTTTTAATCTGGCCTCACCGCAGGCTTCTTTAACGGCTGCAATTTCATCAAATACAAAATTATATTCGCCCTGTAAAAATTTTCCTCTTGAAATAACCATGTCCACTTCATCGGCGCCATTGTTCACTGCAAATTTTACATCACGGATCTTTACATCACGTGGCGCCTGGCCGCTGGGAAATGCGGTTGCAACAGATGCCACTTTTACGCCCGAACCTTCCAGTGCCTTCTTTGCCACTTTCACCATGGATGGGTAAACGCAGATGGCAGCCACCGTTGGTAAGCCCGGATACGCATCGTGCAAATGAATGGCTTTATAGCAAAGCTGCTTTACTTTCCCATCGGTATCTTTCCCTTCCAGCGTAGTCAGGTCGATCATGTTCAGCGCCAGCATCAAACCATTGAACTTGGTTTCATTTTTAATACTTCGCTTGGTGAACCGGGATGCTCTTTCTTCAATACCCACCTGATCAACATGCGGGGATAAAGAAAAATCCGGTATCGTTTTAGTGGCGATCATTTTTGTAGGTTGAAAAACGGTGAAGTTTGTTGAACATTATTGAATGTCGGTTTAATTTTTTTAGGCAGTTAATGCTTCCAGAGCCTCTTTTATCATGCTTTCAACAGCCGCATCACTGTCTTTTGAAAATGCTTTTACCACCCGGTTGGCAATGATCACATTAATGCTCAGGCATTCATGATCCATCAATTTACCCAAACCATAAATGGCCGAGGTTTCCATTTCAAAGTTAGTGATTCGGTGATTATTAAAGTTGAAATGCGTAAGCTTGTCAACCAATCCCGGACTACTTAATCCCAAACGCAATACCCTTCCCTGTGGTCCAAAAAATCCCGGGCAGGTTACGGTAATGCCTTTGTGAAAATCTTTACCGAATTTTTTCAGTAACATGTCGCTTCCGCTAAAAGCATATGGATTGGTAATGGCTGTATCCAATTTTGTTTGTGAGATAAAAGCGTCAATCAATTCTTTATCTGCTGCCGTTTTTTCATAGCTGTAAAAATTGAGTAGGTTATCCAAACCCAGGCCATGTGTTGATGCCACAAAACTATCAACCGGAATATCGGCTTGTAAAGAACCAGATGTACCAAAGCGGATGATGTTAAGTTTGGTCAGTTCTTTTTTAATTATCCTTGTTTCAAAATCAATATTGGCCAAGGCATCCAGTTCGTTAAAAACGATATCAATATTATCTGGCCCGATACCGGTGGATATTACTGAAATATGTTTATTACCGATATATCCGGTGTGGGTATTGAATTCACGATGTGTTAACCGGTATTCAATTTTATCAAAATGCGCACTCACTTTTTCAACCCGGCCCGGATCTCCAACAACAATGATAGTGTTGGCCAGTTCTTCGGGTTTTACATTCAGGTGATAAATGGCACCACGGTCATTAATGATCAATTCCGATTCCGGGATTCTTTGCATGGGTAAATCGTTAATGCACAAAGATACCAATAAATGGTTGGGGTTTTAAAGCTGCAAAACATTTGTAATAATTAAAAAAGGCAGGATCAATTTTCATTAACCCTGCCTGCTACATTTAAAATGTAATTTATTTTATCCCGTACTTGGTCTCATACTTCTCGGCCAATTGTTTTTGTTTGTTGTTGAGATCAATTTGTCGGCCTTGTATAAAAGCATTGGTAATAATATTTGTTCGCATATCTAAAATATCACCTTCGCTTACCACGATATTGGCATCTTTACCAGTTTCGATACTGCCTGTTTTGTCGGCAATGCCTAAAATAGTTGCCGCATTTAATGTAATGGCGCTAAGCGCTTCTTCTTTGGTTAAGCCATACGCAGCTGCTGTACCGGCATTAAAAGGCAGGTTGCGGTAGCGGCTGTTACCATCATCATCATTAATGGTAAATAGCACACCTGCTTTTTGTAACATGGCAGGTGTTTTAAATGGCTGGTCAATATCATCATCTATCATGGTAGGTAGATCATGTAATTGGTTTAAAATAACCGCGATATTATTTTGTTTTAAAATGTCCGCTATTTGCCAGCTGTCTACGGCGCCAACCAGTACCACATCAAAGCCAAATTCTTTTACAAAGTCAACGGCGAGCAACATCTCTTTTACAATATTGCAATGAATGAATAGCTTTTGTTTTTTAGTAAACAGGTTTTTAACGGCTTCAAATTTTGTATTTGTATTGTCGTGTTTGTTTTCTGCCAGCCATGCTTTTGCTTCACGAAAAAATACTTTAACTTTTTCAATCTGCTCCAGTCCGGTTTTTACCGGGTCAGTCGGCGGTTGTTGTCCGCCAAAACCGCCTCTGCCACCGCGGCCACCGCTGCGTACTAATAAAGAAGGCATACGAAAATGAATGGCCACATCGGTTTTATACGCCGCATCTTCCCAGTTCCAGGCATCTAATTGTACAACAGATGAAGAACCTGAAATGAGGCCGCCATCAGGAATTACATTGGCCAATAAAATGCCATTGGTACGTAATGTATTGATCACTTTTGAATCGGTATTATAGGCAACAATAGAACGTATGCTTGGATTCATATCGCCAATCTCTGTGCCATCAATGGTAGCCCGGTTACTGTTCACTTCTATCAAACCCAGTTGCGACGCCGTTAAAATTAAACCCGGGTAAATATGTTTTCCCAAACAGTCAATAACCTTTGCACCGGCTGTTGAAGCCTGGCCACTAACTTCCGTTATTTTTCCATTCTTTAAAACAACCGTTCCATTATTGATTACCTGTCCGTTTCCCACATGAATGGTTGCATTGGTTAAGGCAATGGTCTCTTTTTGTGCCGCCGCCGGCGACATCGTTTCCTGCGCAGAAATAGTTGTGGTGGCAAAAACACAGCCTATTAAAAAAAATATTTGTTTCATGTCAATTGTTTTTTCAGGTTAATTATTATTTTCAAGATCATCGGCATCAATGGCTAATAAACCATGACTGTGATAATGATCACTGCAGGTATTAATGATCTCAAATCTTGGTCTTGCTGCACGTCCTCCTCCACCTGGTGCTCCGGGTGTTGCAGATTTTTTTGCTACAGTCAATTTTTGAATGAGTCTTGCTTTTTCATTTTTATTTTGAATGCGCATGGCTGCATCCTTATCCCTGTCGAAATAAATAATGCCGTCAACAATTGTTTTTTCTGCCCTGGCATAAATAGATAAGGGATTATCACTCCAAACAACCAGGTCGCCATCTTTACCAACTTTTATGCTGCCCACTTTACTGTCAATATGCATCATTTTTGCCGGGTTTATAGTTACCATATCCCAAGCTTCCATTTCACTCAGGCCACCATACTTAACACTTTTGGCTGCTTCCTGGTTTAAACGTCTCGCCATTTCTGCATCATCCGAATTGATGGCTACATTCAAACCTGCTTTCTGCATGATGTAAGCATTGTATGGAATGGCATCTACTACTTCCATTTTATAATTCCACCAGTCACTGAAGGTTGAAACGTTTGCGCCATGTGCTTTCATTTTATCGGCCACTTTATAACCTTCTAAAATATGCGTGAAGGTGTTTACAACAAAGCCAAATTTTTCTGCCACTTTCATTGTTGCATTAATTTCACTTTGTACATAAGAGTGACAGGTTATAAACCTTTTCTTAGTCATGATCTCTACCAATGCTTCCAGTTCCAGATCTCTGCGAACAATAATTGGGGTAGCACCTTTTTTCTTATTATTTTCTTCAGCGGCTTTTAAACTTGCCTGGTAATCAACTGCTCTGGTAAAAGCATCCATTAGCACCTGATCAACGCCCATACGGGTATCCGGAAAACGGGTGTTACCCTGTGTGCTTGCACTTCTTTTTACATTTTCGCCCAGTGCGAATTTTATAAATGGATCTGCACCGGCAAACTTCATGTCCTGGTCATTGGCACCCCAGCGTAATTTTATTAATTGTGTTTGTCCGCCAATGGTATTGGCCGAGCCATGCAGAATATGAGAACTGGTAACGCCACCACTCAACTGGCGGTAAATATTCATGTCATCGGGGTTAAGGTTATCACCGATCCTTACTTCTGAGGTAACACTTTGTCCGCCTTCATTAGTAGATGAAGAGGCAATGTGTGAGTGCTCATCAATGATACCCGCTGTAACATATTTGCCAGTACCATCAATAATTTTGGCCGATGTATCTGTAAGATTTTTTCCAACAGAAACAATTTTTCCATTTTTTACCAGAACATCAGTGTTTGCCAGTTGGCCCTCTTTTTCACCGGTCCAAACGGTTGCATTTTTAATTAAAATAGTTTCAGCCTTGGGCATTTCTTCCCAGCCATAACTTAAAAAAGGGTAGGTTACTTTGCCCAGAACCAATGGTTGTTTAAGCTTAACGCTATCAGTTTTTGGTTCCGTTTTTTTATTAAAATCGGCGGTCCATGTAAAATTATTTCCCAAAGCATCACTGCCTCTGCCGTTCCAGGTTTTGCCGGTTGCAACACCACTTAGTATGGTCTCTTTTGCATTGGGGCCACGGCCTTCGGTATAACTTAGTTTTACTAATTTACCATCGTAACTGTATTTGCCGGTTAGGGTATCTTTACTCATAAAGCTGGCTATGCCGGCATCTTTCAGATCAACAGAAAAAGTTTTTATACCTGTATTGGTATTGGCGATTAAAGTATAAATGCCTTTTACATCATACCAGTTTTCGTCTTTTACCGAATTTTTTAAACCCTGTGTCCAGTTTTGAAGCAGCACCGTTTTTTCGGCAAATACGGGTCCTGATGTAATTAAAAAATTAGCCATTTTACCTGCATCCAGGCTTCCAATTTTATCATATAAACCGAGCATAGTTGCAGGTGCTTTTGTAAGTGCATCCAAAGCCTTTTGCTCGGTTAAACCATATTCCATGGCTTTGCGCAGGTTAGCCATAAACTCAGTTACGTTTGAGAGGTCTGCCGTGGTTAAACAAAAATTGATACCTGCTTTTTCAAAAGCTGCCGGGTTGCCCGGTGCCAGTTCCCAGTGTTTAAGATCATCCAGGCCTACAAACCGAAGATCATTAGGATCATCTGCATCCATGGCAGCAGGATAATTCAGTGATAAAATAAAAGAGGCTTTTGTTTCGGCCATTTCTTTTAGCCGCTGGTATTCATTGCCGCCGCCTTTAATGATATACTGTACGCCAAATTCATCGCCAATTTTATCTGCTCTTAAATCATTCCATTTGTCAGCGGCCTCAAAAATCTGTGGCAGGCCTTGGTTATCGTTCCAGCTTTTTAACGACAGGTTTACACCTTCAGAAGCCGGATTGCTTTTATACCATTGCGCATCCAGATAGGTCTGGCGAAGCAAAGCAATACTACCCATCATAGAACTTGGATAACTTTGAGATGATGTACCCTTGTTAAAAGAATAATGAGCCGATGCTTTATCTTTTAGTAGTACAAAATTATCAGGTTGACCGGCCAGTGTTACAAATGCACCGGTTCCTCGGGCAATACCATCTTTTTGATGTGTAAGAACAGCGCCAAAGCCAATATCCCTTAAAGTCTTAGCTTTTGCATCATCGGCGGTAAAAATTTTATACGCTTCTGTTTCACTTTTGATAGACTGGTTCCAGCCATAAGCGCCTTTGGTGTTTGAGGTTAGCTGCTGTGTTCGAAAAAAAGCTGCTGCACCGCCGGCAGTTTGCAGGCGCTCGGAGGCCGGCATACCGTAATCACTATAGATGTCTATAAATGCAGGATAAATATATTTTCCATTACA
>CANKNL010000185.1 GCA_947483345.1 Chitinophagaceae bacterium
TGTGATGATTCTTTTCACATCATGAATAAAACCCATGTCCAGCATACGGTCTGCTTCATCCAGTACAAATATTTTCAGAAATTTTAAATCGATAAAACCCTGGCCTATTAAATCCAATAAACGACCCGGTGTGGCAACCAATATATCTACACCCCTTCTTAAAATATTGGTTTGGTGCAGTTGAGAAACGCCACCAAATATTACGGTGTGGGTTAAACCGGTGTGTTTACCATAGGCGGCAAAACTTTCATCTATTTGTATTGCCAGTTCACGGGTTGGGGTTAATATCAACACTTTTATTTTATGTGGCCCACGCTCTTCGCCTTTGTTTTTATACAATAACTGTAAAATAGGAATAGCAAATGCAGCTGTTTTTCCGGTACCGGTTTGTGCACAGCCCAGCAGATCGCGTTGTTCTAAAATCAAAGGGATGCTTTGTGCCTGAATGGGTGTAGGGGTTGTGTATCCTTCGTTGCTTAATGCTTTCAGGATAGGATCGATTAGATCTAATTTTTTAAATGCCATTAAATGGTTTATTTGTGTTTAGTATAGGCTGGCAAAGACGTTGCAAATTCTGAATCAGCGGGAAATAGTTATTAACCACGGGCCTGCAACAGGCCTTCTTATAAAAATAGTGGAACGGCAAAACTACTGATTTGTTTTTTAATGGCCGATAAAACATAAAATCAGCGATCAGGTAGCCATATATTATACATACTGTTCGTAAATTTGGGTTATAATTCAAACATATGTCTACCCTCACTATTACAACCATTCAAAGCAATCTGATCTGGGAAGAAAAATCGGCTAACCTGCGGATGCTGGAAAAAAAGATTGCCAACATAGAAGAAAAAACAGAGATCGTTATTTTGCCCGAAATGTTTAACACCGGCTTTAGTATGAAACCGGAATTGCTGGCAGAGAGCATGGATGGCGAAACCGTTGCGTGGATGAAAAAGACAAGCCGGGAAAACGGGGTTGTGCTTACAGGAAGTATCATGATTGAAGAAGAGGGAAAACACTACAACCGCCTGATCTGGATGTTACCAAACGGTCAACTTGGTCATTATGATAAACGCCATTTATTTGCTTATGGCGGAGAAGATAAACATTATAGTCCGGGCAATAAAAGACTGATTGCATCTGTAAAAGGCTGGAAGATCAATTTACAGGTTTGTTATGATCTGAGGTTTCCGGTTTGGGCAAGACAATCGCCCTCCTCATCCAGGAGAGAAAGCGAAGCCGAATTTGAATATGATGTACTGGTTTATGTTGCCAACTGGCCCGAACGCCGCAGCCATGCCTGGAAAACCCTGTTGTGTGCAAGAGCGATAGAAAATCAATGTTATGTAGTTGGTGTAAATCGTGTGGGCAGCGATGGTAACAATATGTATCACAGCGGTAATAGTTTGATCATTGATCCATTAGGACAAGTGCTTTACCATATGGCTGATGAGGAAGATGTAAATACGATTACGCTTCAGAAAGATATGCTGGATGATGTAAGAAGTAAATTTCCGTTTTGGAAAGATGCGGACTCTTTTAGGATAGAATAATTTTATCCTTTGCCATTATTTATTTCTGATCATATCCATCACCACCTGCATCTTTTTGTCAACCCCTTTTTGTAGTGCATCATAATTGGTTCCAACATAAATATCCGGCGCAATTCCCCGGCCATCTTTTGGCACATGATTATATTGTACCAGCCTGAATAAGGGCAATCTGACTTTTAATTTTGTGTTAGGTAAAATAATATCGGGAATTAAAATACCATTGTTACCATGCCAGCCTCCGCCGGTTTCTTCGCCAACCAACACAATACCGGGCTGGCCTTTTACCGCATTACTAAATAGTGCAGCTGCCGAAAATGTGGAGCCATTAATAAGCACATATAATTTACCGGCATAATGATTGCCCGATTTTGGTTTGTATATTTTTCTTTCCCAATGCCTAAAATGGTAAAGGCCGTCATTATTTTTTCGGGTTAGAAAAAAAAGGCCGAGGTTATTGATAAAACTCTGTTTTATATATTTTGAATATGGCCTTAACGATTTGGTGACCGCAAATGAGGTGTCGGCAACCTTAAAATTAACCCGACTTACATATTTGGTTAATAGTGTTGAGAGCCTGATTCTTCCACCGCCATTGCTGCGGATATCAAGTATAACATTGGTTATACCGGCCTGTTTGATATACCGGAATGTTTGCCGGTAAAATTTACGCAGGCTACCCGATGAAAAAGCATTCAAGGTAATAACAGCTGTATTGTTGATTGTGTCAACAGCCAGGGAGCGCATATCCTGCAATTTTTTTTGCCGGCGTTCTTTATTATTCTTTTTTACCTTTTTAACTACAGGGCCGGTTTTTACTTTTTTGCTGCTGTCTTTACTAAAATTAAAAACCGGCAAATTAATGCGCTGTTCTTTTCCCAAACTGTCCAGATAGGTTACCGCATAGGTTTTGCTGATGCCAAAGATATTGCGGTGATAATAGGGGAAGTTATTGCTGAGTCTTAAATAATTAACATTATTGGCATAGCCGTCTTCGGTCATATACTCAAACATGACCTTGGTAAGATCGACAATTTTTAAGCCGTTGATTGATGTAATGAGTGTCCCTTTTTTTAAAACAGAATCTTTTCGGTTAAGGTTTGCGGTAACCGCCATGGTATCGTTCCAGCATTTCATAAAAAGCGGAAAGGAGGAAAAATTTTTATCGGTTGCCCAGTTGTTGTAGGCCGCGCTTCGGCCAAAGCTGCTGTGGCCGCAATGAATTTTATCGGTAAGCGGCGCCATCACTTTCCAGCCAAACTGCTGTTCGGTCATGCTGTCTTTTATGGAGCTGTAATATTTATCAAAGTACAGATCCATGCTGTCTTTGGGTGTGTACCAATAAAGTGACGGGTGTTTTTTTTCCAGGATATTTCTTAATAAAGTATAATCGGATTGTAATTGTTGGGGTGAATATTTTTTTTGTGGATTGTAGTTTTTTGTGGCGACACACGAAAACATGAGCAACATAAAAGAAAAGAAAGAGATATTTTTAATGTTTTTCATTTTTCATTTATTGGGATAAAACCAAGGCCGTCTCCATACACTTAATTTTCTTAATCATTTACTTCAAGTGATTCCAGCCCTGTGCCACCAGCTCATGCTTATTACCTCCACGGGTAATAAATGTTTTTCCTTCGGCAGCCTCGGTAATATAACCGATAATACTAAGTCCGTTATTGGCTGCTACCTTGTCGTGATCGGCTTGTGAAATGGTAAACAACAGTTCATAATCTTCGCCCCCGCTTAATGCACAGGCTGTTGGGTCAAGCTCAAGTTTGTAGGCAAAATCTTTGCTGTCTTCATTTAAAGGCAACTTGTCTTCGTATAAAACACAGCCAACATGGCTTTGCTTGCAGATGTGCAGCATTTCGCTGCTCAGGCCGTCACTGATGTCCATCATGCTGGTAGGTGTTATTTTGTGCTCAGCAAAAAAATCGATCACATCTTTTCTTGCTTCGGGTTTCAATAAACGACCTACTATATAGGCCCGGTTTTCCAGGTCGGGCTGGGCGCCGGTTTCTTCAAATATTTTCTTTTCTCTTTCTAAAATGGTGAGTCCTAAAAACGCTCCTCCCAGATCACCGCTTACACAAATAAGATCATTCACTTTTGCGCCGTCTCTTTTTACATAGGTATCGGGCGCCACTTCTCCAATGGCTGTAACGCTGATGACAAAACCACGTTGCGATGTAGTGGTATCACCACCAACAAGGTCAATATCGTATTTATCGCAGGCTGCATACACGCCATCATAAAACTCATCCAGCGCTTCTACACTGAATTTGTTACTGATAGCAATACTGATAACAATTTGCGTTGGTATGGCATTCATCGCATAGATATCGCTGATGTTAACAATCACCGATTTATAGCCGAGGTGTTTCAGGGGTGTGTACATCAGGTCAAAATGAATGCCTTCAACCAGTAGGTCGGTACTGATTACGGTTTGCCGGCCAAAATGATCAATGATGGCGGCATCATCGCCCACGCTTAAAATAGTAGAGGCATTTTTTGTTTCGTTATTACGGGTAAGATGGTCAATTAAACCAAATTCGCCGAGGGAGGATATTTCTGTACGTTCCATCTGTTTTAGATTATCTATTTACAATTGCTTTCTGTTGTGAATTACTTCGATTAGCTCATCGTGAATCAATCCATTTGTTGCTACAATTTTCTTTTGATAGGGTGAAAATTTATCTCCATTCATATCAGTTACCTTACCTCCGGCCTCTTCAACAATAAGATAACCGGCAGCAGAATCCCATGCTTGTAGACTGTGTTCAAAAAAGCCTTCAAATCTGCCAGCGGCCACCCAGCATAGGTCTATAGCCGCACTTCCCAATCTGCGAACAGGCACACCCTTACGCACAAAACGTTCAAAAACCTCCAGTGGACCATTTTCCATATCCAGGTATGAATAAGGGAAACCTGTAACCAGGCAGCTATGCAACACTTCGGTCTTTTTGCTTACGCTTATTTTTTTATCATTTAAGGTGGCACCCCTTCCTTTTTCTGCAAAAAATAATTCACCGATAAAGGGATTATACACAGCCCCCAAAATCATGTCACCATTTTGTTCAACCCCAATACTTACACAACATATGGGAATGCCGCTGGCAAAATTGATGGTACCATCAATGGGGTCAATGATCCATTTGGTATCACTATTGCTTGCTATTTCGCCAACTTCTTCGCTTAATATAAAATGATCGGGATAAACAGATCTAATGGTTTCGATGATAGCTTTTTCGGCAGCATGATCGGCTTCGGTAACCCAGTTGTTTACCCCTTCTTTGTTGCTGATCTTTAAATCCTCATTATTAAAATACCGGCGCAGTTCTTTGGCACCCGCCTCTACTGCATTTAAAAGTGTTGTTTTTAACATGGCGCAAATATACAAAGCCTTAGGCATCCCAAAGGTAATCGTTAGGCATCCCCTATTTAAGCCCAAACGGCTTAGCCAGAAACGAAAATCAGCTTGGACTAACTATATTTGAATATGCATTTGTCGGTGATAATCGTAAACTATAATGTAAAATATTTTCTGGAGCAATGCCTGTATTCGGTTCAAAAAGCCTGTGCGGGTATTGACGCAGAAATTATTGTTACCGACAATAAATCAACAGATGGTAGCAGGGCTTTTTTGGAACCGGCATTCCCGTCTGTAAATTTTATCTGGAACAGCAGTAATGTTGGATTTGCCAAGGCCAATAACCAGGCACTGGAAGTGGCCAGTGGCGAATTTGTACTTTTTTTAAACCCCGACACAATATTACCCGAAGACGCGATAAAAAAATGCCTGCAATTTTTTAATCTAAATAAATCAGCGGGAGCGCTTGGCGTGCGAATGATTGACGGATCGGGAAAATTTTTAAAAGAAAGTAAAAGAGCGTTTCCTTCTCCGCTTACATCTTTATATAAATTAACGGGTCTTACCAGGCTGTTTCCCCGATCAAAAATATTTGCCAGATACCATTTGGGGCATTTATCAGAAAACGAAAACCATGAAGTAGATGTATTGGCAGGGGCCTTTATGATGATACCCAAAAAAGTATTGAATGAGATTGGCAATTTTGACGAACGTTTTTTTATGTATGGTGAGGATGTTGATCTAAGTTTTAGAATTCAGCAGGCAAGCTGCTCAACGGCGGCTGGCCAATACAAAAATTATTATTTTTCCGAAACCACAATCATACATTTTAAAGGGGAGAGCACTAAAAGGGGCAGCCTGAATTATGTAAGGCTTTTTTATAAGGCCATGAGTTTATTTGTAAAAAAACACCATAGTGGCAGTAAGGCCGGTGTTTTTATTTTTTTAATACAACTGGCCATTATCATCAGAGCCGGATTTTCGGCCCTTGGAAATGTATTAAAAAGAATTGGATTACCTGTATTGGATGCCGGATTAATATTAACTGCATTATGGACAGTAAAATATGTATGGAGTAATTATATCAGACAGGAAGTCAA
>CANKNL010000186.1 GCA_947483345.1 Chitinophagaceae bacterium
AAAATCACTTTATACCGGGGCCGGGAAGTGGTGAAAAAAAATGTGGCCAGCGAAGTGGCGGTGGATGAATTAATTAATTTATTAAAAGAAAGCGATGCCTGGGTGGAGAATTAAAAGTCAAACATAAAAAGTAAAAATGGCTTCACAGGGTTGGTACTTTCTATTGACTTTTGATTTTTTAATTTTGACTTAATATTATGCAAACAGATTTTTTAGTAATAGGCAGTGGTATCGCCGGATTAACTTATGCACTAAAAGTTGCCGCCGCCTGCCCCGATAAGAGCATTACCATACTTACAAAAACACAAAGTGATGAAACGAATACCAAATATGCCCAGGGCGGTATTGCCGGTGTAATGGATTTTGACAATGACAGCTTTAATAAACATATAGAAGATACTTTAATTGCCGGTGATGGCTTATGCAATAAACACATTGTGGAAATTGTAGTGAAAGAAGGTGTTGAACGCATTGAGGAAATTATAACCTGGGGAGCCAAATTTGACAAAGAAACCGGTGGCGATTATAAACTGGGTAAAGAAGGTGGCCATAGCGAATTCAGAATTTTACATCATAAAGATGTTACCGGTAAAGAGATGGAAAGGGCATTATTGGATGCCATCAGCCGAAAACCAAATATTAAACTTCTTAATCATTGTTTTGTTTTGGATATTATCACCCAGCATCACCTGGGTTATCTCATTACTAAATCAACACCTGATATAGCCTGTTACGGCGTGTATGTATTAAATCTGAATACCAGTAAAGTTGAAAAAATTCTTTCAAAAATAACCTTGATGGCTTCTGGTGGAAATGGGCAGGTCTATCGGTCTACTACCAATCCGGCAATTGCAACAGGCGATGGGGTAGCCATGGTTTACAGAGCAAAAGGCCGTATAGAAAATATGGAATTCATCCAGTTTCATCCAACGGCATTATACGAAACCGGTATCAGGGGGCATAATTTTTTAATTACTGAAGCGGTTCGGGGCGATGGTGGCATTTTACGTAATCATGCCGGCGAGGCATTTATGGAACGTTATGATGAAAGAAAAGACCTGGCACCCAGGGATATTGTGGCAAGGGCCATTGATAATGAAATGAAAATTGCTGGAACCGAAAATGTTTTTCTGGATTGCCGGCATTTCAGTAAAGAAAAATTCGTTGAACATTTCCCCAATATTTATGAAAAATGTTTAAGTATTGGAGTAGATATCACTAAACAGCTTATTCCTGTTGCACCGGCTGCACATTATAGTTGCGGAGGCATAAAAACAGACGAACACGGAAGGACATCAATTAATTATTTATATGCTGCCGGAGAATGTGCCAGCACAGGATTGCACGGTGCCAACCGGTTGGCCAGTAATTCGCTTTTAGAAGCCATGGTATTTGCGCACAGGGCTTATTCAGACTCAGTAAAATATATACAAACAGAGTCGTCAGCAAATTTTGGCGGTGCACAGGTTGGTGATTGGAAAACAGATGGTACCAATGCACCCAAAGAAATGATATTGATAACACAAAGTGTAAAAGAATTGAAACTGCTGATGAGTGATTATGTAGGTATTGTTAGAAATAATGAACGTTTACACCGGGCCATGAAACGCATTGATCTGTTATATGCCGAAACAGAAGCCCTGTATCAAAAGACCATTGTTTCGCCCCAACTCTGTGAATTAAGGAATATGATCACAGTGGCCTATCTCATCGTAAAATGTGCCGAATTCCGACATGAAAGCCGGGGACTGCATTTTAATACTGATTATCCTGAGAAGTTAGAAAGAATTCAAAACATTGTTTTATAAAATAGATAACCATTGGCCCTTATGTTTATGTGATTCAGCCATAATAGAAATGGATATCCTGCACATCCCGATTTTTTAGGCAAAGGTCAACAGCATACCTTTGCACAGTAATTAACAGCTACTAATTTTATAACATGTATTATATCATTTACGGATTTCTATATCTGCTTTCTTTATTACCTTTTTGGGCTATTTATTTACTCAGCGACTTTATTTATTTTCTGTTATTTTATGTATTTGGTTACAGAAAAGACATTGTTTTTAAAAACCTGAAAACAGCCTTTCCCGATCAATCTGATCAGGCGTTAAAAAAAATCTCAAAACAGTTTTATCATAATCTGTCCGATACGTTTATGGAAATAATAAAGCTCATTTCCATGAGTGATAAAACATTTGAAAAAAGGTGCCAGGGAGATTTTACGATCATTGACGACCTGATAAAAAAAGGCAAGAATATACAGTTACATGCAGGGCACCAGTTTAATTGGGAGTACGGCAGCTTATTTATGTCTAAATCTATTAAAGCGATCCCTTCTTATGCTGTTTATATACCACTTAAAAATGCGGCGATGGAAAAACTGTTTTTAAAAATTCGGGAAAGGTATGGTACCAGGTTTATTAAGGCCACCGAATTTAAAATAAAACGCGACGACATATTTAAGGAACGATTTGCATTTTTTTTGGGGGCAGATCAGAATCCCGGTAATCCGTCTACGGCTTATTGGCAAAATTATTTTACTAAACCGGCCCCCTTTATAACCGGCCCCGAGATTGGGGGGATTAAAAATAATGCAGCCATCGTTTTTGTGCGTTCCAGAATAATAAAAAGAGGCCATTATATTTGTGAATGTACCTTATGTACGGATGACCCTGCCTCAACCGTAAAAGGTGACATCACCCGTGCTTACCGCGATTTTCTTGAAAAAGTAATACGGGAAGAACCTGATAATTATTTATGGACTCACCGACGCTGGAAATGGGATTATAAACCAGCGTACAAAAATAACTGGATTGATGAAAAAGTAAAGGCACCTGAATAAGACAGACCGGCAAGGCATTTTTTACACGCTGGCATCAGTTAAAATCAGATACCTCTTTTTCTGTTTTAATAAGTTTTTCTGCTTTAATTTTTTCCCATCCACCCAAAACATTTCTCAGGTTGTGGGTGCCCTCGCGTTTTAAAAGCGAAGCTGCAATTACACTTCTGTAACCACCGGCACAATGCACATATAAATTTTGGGTATCTTCAAAATCGGCGATATGAATAACATCATTCATGTCATTTAAAGGCAGGTTCAAGGCGTTTTTTATATGTCCGTCTGCAAATTCAGTTTCTCTTCTAACATCAACGATCACTAAATTAGGGTCATGTGGTATGTCCATCGCCAGTTCATCTGCCTCAATATCAATGATGAGGTCAACTGGTTCTTTGGCCTCTTGCCAGGCTGCAAAACCGCCTTTTAAATAGCCTTGTATTTTTTCAAAACCAACTCTGCATAAGCGGATGAGCGTTTCGGCCTCTTTGCCAGGTTCGGTTACTAAAATTATCGGTTTATCAAAAGATAACAGGCTGCCTGCCCATTCCTCAAAACGGCCTTCTAATCCGATGAAAATACTGCCCGGAATAAAACCATTTGTAAAAACAGTAGCATGACGGCTGTCTAAAACCAATACATCAGTTTGCTGTAAATTTTTAAAATCAGTGACAGAAAGTGCTGTTAATCCCTTTTGCTTAATGGTCTCCAAGCTTTCGTATCCCTGCATATTTATCTTTGCATTAATAGGGAAATACTGGGGTGCTATACCAAGTCCTTTTGTTACGGTATCAACAAATGCTTCTTTTGTTTGTGGTTGCAGGGCATAATTATTTTTCTTTTGCTCACCAATGCTACTGTAGTTTTCGGGGCCTATATTTTTTGCACAACTGCTGCCAGCACCATGAGCCGGATAAACGATAATATCATCAGCAAGGGGAAGGATCTTATTCTGAATGCTGTTGAACAGCATAGCTGCAAGTTCAGTAGTACTCAAGTGACCACTACTTAGATCGGGGCGGCCCACATCGCCAACAAGCAAAGTGTCGCCTGTAAAAATGGCATGGGGCTTTTCATGTTCATCTCTTAATAAATAACAACAGCTTTCCAGGGTGTGGCCGGGGGTATGCAAAACTTCAAAACTTATTTTGCCAAGCTTAAAAATTTCTCTGTCTGTGCTGTTGTACACTTCATAATTTGTTTTTGCACCAGGGCCATAAATAATAGGCGCACCGGTTTGCTTGCTTAGGTCTATATGGCCGCTTACGAAATCAGCATGACAATGTGTTTCAAAAATATATTTAATACCGGCATGATTTTCTTGGGCGAGTATGAGATAATCGTTGACGTCTCTTAATGGATCTATAATAGCAACTTCTCCTTCACTTTCAATATAATAGGCCGCTTCGCTTAAGCAGCCGGTATAAAATTGTTTAATGAACATGGCGAATAGTTTATTTATTTTTTGCAAAAATAAAAATAAAAAAGCGTTCAGACCATAAGCCCAAACGCTGAATTTAATTTTACAGAAATTTTAACCCACGAGGTCTTTTACAAATTGACCAATTTCGTCAATGCGTTTGTAATTAACTGTATAGAATATAAATTTTCCATCCCGCTCAGTATTTACGATACCTGCTTTACGGAGTATCGCAAGATGCTGTGAGGCAACAGACTGCTCTAATCGTAAACGAACATAAATTTCTGTAACGGTAATCTTTTTTTCATCTTCAATTAATTTTAATAATTGCTGACGTAGCTTGTGATTTAAAGCCCGTAAGACCAATGCGGCTTTTTTAAGCGCATGATAATCTACATTAATTGGAGAATTTTTGGCAGAACCCAGTGTGTCCTGCTCTCGTGTTTGAGACGCAACCATCATAAGGATTAAATTTTAATTATGCTTGAACAATGTTGAACACCCCAAATTTACAAATAATTGATTACACAAATACATTATTTATTTATTCCATTTTTAGGTTTATCCCTTCTTATTCATAACTAATTGAGATTCTTTTACATAGAATGGTTCGCTGTAAACTAATTCTGTGAATTTATTCTCTAAAAAAAGTATATGGGAACGTTTACTCAATGATTCAGGCAAAATGGTCACATTTTCAAAAAAAGCATTTGATTGGTTACAAATCAATTTCCACTTATCCGAACCACTTCCAAAAAATAACATTTTATTTTTTAATAACATTTTTTCAAAGGAAGATGAGTCCAGAATTAATGCACAGGGGGAAAGAAATACGGACAGGTTTTTATCATAAACGGCGGTAAAAACTTCCATGCGCCGGGCATCCAACATCGGGCAAAATAACAAGGATTCATCTGCGGCAGAAAAAAGTTGTAAGGCCGAAATGGTTAATACCTCCAGGCTACCGATTGTGATCAATGGTTTTTTTAAGGCATAACATAATCCCTTTGCACTGGCCATCCCAACTCTTAATCCGGTATAAGATCCGGGGCCTGCTGTAACCGCAACCGCATCAATATCTGTTAAAACAATACCGGTGTTTTTTATTAGTTGCTGAATGGCTGTTTGTAAAAAAGAGGCATGTTCTTTTTGAGATGCACTGCTGAGTACATCTAAAATAAGTCCGTCTTTTGCAAAACTTACATGTGCTTTTTCCGAGGCGGTATCTATGTTTAAAATAAGACTCATTATTTATTTTCTGTTACTTCTTTAATTAATAATGCGGAAGGTTTGTAACGTGCATCGGTTTCATTTAATTTTTGAAGTAAGGTCAAAATGTGATGTGCACCTATCAACCTGGTCCATTCAAACGGCCCATGGGGGTAGTTGGTTCCCAGTTTCATGGCAGTATCGATCTCGGCTTTACTGCTTACGTTATCCTCAACTGCAAAATAAGCTTCGTTAATGATCATCGCAATAATTCTTGCAGAGATAAAACCTGGTTCGTCTTTTACCGATTTAATCTGTATGTTAAGTGAATTGAAGATATTTTTAATGTGGTCATCAGCCTCTCCGGCCATTTCCCAAGCCGTGCGGGATAAAAAACCCACCCAACCATTAAGGCGGTATACATTTGGTGGTGCAGCCATATCGGCTAATGTATTAACAACGGCATGAATAAATACAGGTTTTTGTAAAAAGGCAAATTCTGCTAAATTAGAATTGTCATTTAAACTAAAAAAAGCATCAGCCTGCTTATAT
>CANKNL010000187.1 GCA_947483345.1 Chitinophagaceae bacterium
GATTATAATCTCCACCCCCTTTACTAAGTATCTGGCTGGCATGACAGATCCCATAATAAAAACCTGAAGGTTCAACCATTACGGAAATTGATATCTTGTTGCTGAAATTAAGTGAAGGGCTGTTTGGAATACGCATATATTGATCAACTCCATTAAAATAGTAACACGAATTGGCGGTTTTTACATCATAAGTATATACTGCATTATTAAAAGCTACATGATTATTGTTGCCGCTTTCATCATTTACTTTACCATTAGGGACTTTATTATTAAATGGATAGTAAGCCTGTAAACCTTTATCCAGGTTTACCTGAGCAGAACAAATTTGAGTAGTAAATAAAAAACAAAGTAAAAATCTAAACATACAAAAAACAAAAAGTTAAGGGCGTAAAATTAAGCAACTTCGGGTATTATGAAGTTTAATTAAAAAATGGATTTGTTAATTTATTTACCGGATCAATAAAAAACTACCTTTTTGTTCTTCGGTTCCGCAATCTGTTTGAGCCTTTATCACATACACATAAGTTCCTGCCAGTGCAGGTTTGCCTTTATAATTACCATCCCAGCATGTATTTGGATTGGCGGTAGCAAAAACCTGCTCGCCATAGCGGTTAAAAATATAAAATTGCAGTTGTTTAATATACATCCAGTTTTTTAAACCATAGCAATCGTTATTGCCATCAGCATTTGGCGTAAAGGCATTGGGCATATAACGGGCCAGGCTGGCCGTATTATTGGCAAATACCGTAACACTGCCGGTATTGGTACAGCCTGTAGCATCGGTCACCAAAACAGAATAGGTTTGTGTATTTGCCGGTGTGGCTATCGGGTTAGGTATTACAGTACTGCTTAAACCGGTTGCTGGCGACCATAGATATTGATTACCGCCCGAAGCAGAAAGCCTGGCAGATTTAAAAGCACAATCAATATCATTCGATTTACGGGCAATCACAATCGGTGCAGGCAGAATGGTTAATGTAGTAACGAAAGTACTGTCGAATCCACATGTATTATCGGTAACCAACAAAGTATAAACCGTTGTTTGTGGCGGATTGGCAATTGGATTAATAATATTGGCATTGGAAAGATAAGTTGCCGGGCTCCACAAATAACTAACCCTGGTGCCGTTATTACCATCAAGTATTTTTGATTGTTGTTGGCAGATGGCAAATGAAGGTGGTTGTTTTAGTGAATCGGGTGTACTGATAATAATGGTTACCTGGTCGGTGTTTTTACATCCTTTTACGTCAGTGCCCGTAACGGTATAGGTTCGCCCGGTATTACTGCTAAAAACAGGATTGGCAATGCCGGGATTTGATAAATCTGTAGCCGGACTCCAGGAATAGGTTTGAGCACCTGTTGTAGTTAAAGTGATATTCTGGGCAATACAAACAGTGGTATCCGGTATTGTTTGCACAACCGGCAAAGGATTTACGGTAACATCAACACTGTCGGTAGCCTTACAACCTGCTGCAGAAGTACCCGTTAAATAAACTTTGTGCGAAAAATTATCAATATAGTTCGGACTGGCAATGTTTGGGTTGCTTACAAATATTGCCGGGCTCCACAAGAATGTTGCTGCATTTGAACTGGTAGTAAGTGCCAGGGAAGAGAAACGGCAAATGGCAGTATCGCTTCTTGCATCTACAAGCGGGAGTGCATTAATAGTAATCGTGACTGAATCTATAGAAGTGCAACTTGCTGCACCGGTAACATTTAAATAGAAAGTGGTTGTACTGCTGATAGTGGCTGTTGGGTTTTGTATGTTAGGGTTATTCAGATAAACAGCCGGCGACCATAAATACGGGCCGCCAATGGCTGTACCGTTCAGCATTACCGAAACTGTTCCGTTGGTACAAATGGAAGTATCGGCGCCAGCTTCGGCATTAACCCCTGCTAAAGCATTTACATTTATTGAAGTACTGTCCTTACAACCGATACTGTCAGTAACAATCAATTTTACTGTATAGGTTCCTGCTGCAGTATAAGCATGAGATGTGTTTTGCGTATTTGCAGTGCCTCCATCTCCAAAATACCATTGCCAGCTGGCAATACCGGTTGTATTGAAATAAGCCCTGCCATCAAAATCAAAACCATTACAGTTTAATAAACTGTCTTTAATGCGTACTGAATCTATATTGGCAAGAACAGTTAAGTTTAAAGTCCTTATACTGTCACAGCCATTAGCTGCCGGGAAAGTCTCAATATATGTACCTGAGGTTGAGTGTCCTCCATAAGTGAGGCCCTGACATAACGTAATATTAATTGTTGTTGTTATTGGTGTTCCGCAATTGTTGATTAAGGGAGCATTGATAGTATTATTCCAGGTAACAGTTGGGTCAAGTGTACCATTTAGGGTTGCATTAGCTGCATTATTTAATATCAGCCCGGAACTTTGATTTGCCCTGTAATATGCTGCAAGGCCGGTTTCTGTGCCAGTAAGGCATTTATTATAATTTGCCAGTATTTCTGCAGCTGACCTGGGCGTTTTCCAAATCCTGATTTCATCCATCTTTCCGGCAAAGCCACTGTCCTGGAAAACTGTATATGTGCCGATCCTGGTTAAGATATTTCTGGAGAAAGGTAATCCGGTATTGGTTTTTGTATCTACTAAAAGCCCGTTAAAGTATAACTGAGTTTGATTGGTTGAATAATTTCTGACTCCTGCCACGTGATACCATGTATTGGGTTGAAAACCACCCGGCGGCCTGTAAAATACCGGGTTATTGTCACGGGATGTACAGGTGCCGGATCCATCAACAACAAAGCCTATAGCGTTTCGGGGTAAAGTCTGCCACCCGAATCCCAACTGAATATCTTCACATATGGTAGCATCTTCACTGATGATTAAAGACTGTCCCAACCGTAGAGTATTATCATTATTTTCATACCAATTGCTATTAAACCAGGTTTCCCAGGTAAAGCCCGTATTTGCATAATATTCCTGGCTAAGCGGAAGCCTTACACAATCATCACCATGAAGATTTATTACTCCTTTACAACCTTCATTACTTGGTAAAACAGCACAGCTATCAGCCACAAAAGTGCAATTGGGGTTTATATTATTAATGGTAGCTCCACCATTTAAAGTCCCATTCCAGGCAGCATTGCCCTGTTTATTAAGCAGGTTATCAAAAGTGTAATAGCCCAGTAAACCTGTTTGTGTTGTTGGGTTTGGCAAAGATATATCCATGTAAGTTCTTAACTGGGCCTGTGTTCTGGCCACATTCCAAATTCGAACCTCATTAATATATCCCAAAAAATTAGTGCCTACCGGATTATTCACAGCATAATCTCCAATAGTAGTAAGCCAGTCATTTAAAATGAGGTTTCCGGTACAGGCAATCTGGCTCATTAAAAAACCATCTCTGTAAAATTTAAGGCTGCTTCCATCATACACCATGGCCACGTGGTAGGTTTTATTTAAAACCAAATTATCACAGGGAAGGGGTGTTAAATGTTGCCCGGTAGTTGTGGTAACACCAGCCAGGTCCATCCTTAAAACATAATTAATATCAGTTGTGTTTGCATGTTTGGAAACAATGTCCTGTTGCTTATCCGGCCGGTTAATAGGAAATGAACTGCAATTAAAATTGGCTTCAACAGTCACCTGGTTACCACTGATATCCAGATCACCAACGGTAACGCTTTGACCAACGGCTTGGGTACGAAGCCAATTGTTACAGGTCAGTGTTGTTGTACAAGCTCCCAATGCATTCACTTCATCAACATTTAAAGCCCTGTCGTAAATTCTTATTTCATCTAAATCGCCATTAACCCAATAGGGAAAACTACCACTATTAAATTTGCCTAAAAAAAGATCCGCCGCATTTGTAAAAGTTGCGCCCCCCTGCGTACGTGATAATATTAATTGGCAATTAATGTAAAGTCTGGCGGTAGTACCATCATAAGTTGCAATAACAGAATACCATTGATTAGCCTGGATATAAGGGGTGTAACCAGGGGCGAGCATAACCAGACCACCACCATAAAAATTTTGATGTAAAGGTTCAACCGGTACTGAACATTGAGTACTATTTAAAAAAGCATTATCATCATAACGCAATAAATAATTTCCGGTTAAAAAATCCGCATCACCTTTCATTAAAATGGAATTTCCATGACAAGTGCCGGGATAAAACCCTTGTGGTTTAACCCAGGCAACCAGCGAAAGTTTATCGGTGGTATTTAATGTTGCGCTGTTTAATATTTTCATGTAAGTGCTGGCACCATCAAAATGATACGCACTGTTTGGATTTCCCAAACGATCTGCAGTTAAAGTAGCATTATTAAAAACGGGATTATTATTATTACCGCTTACATCGTTTGCATTACCAGAGAAAGGGTAGTAGGCTTTTAAACCAAGGTTTAAATTAACCTGGCCAAAAGCAATATTGGCAGTTAATAATAAAGCAAGAAAAATTTTTTTCATAAAAGGTATTATCTGGATGGCATTATCCCCGAAATTACATAACCTTTTATCGTAATCCCAAATAATTATGTGGGGTTATGGCCTTTAATTCTTTCTTTAAAGCAGCAGAAATTTTTAAACCGCCAATAAAGGCATGCATCGATTTTTTATCAATGGCATGCTTACCCCGGGTAAGGTCTTTTAAGGCTTCGTATGGATTTGGATAATGCTCCCGGCGTAAAATAGTTTGTATGGCTTCGGCAACCACGGCCCAGTTATTCTCCAGGTCGGCTTTTAGTTTGGGTTCGTGCAAAACCAGTTTGTTGATGCCTTTTTCGGTTGATTTAATGGCCAGGATGGTATGGGCAACGGGTACACCAATATTTCTTATAACTGTTGAGTCTGTGAGGTCTCGCTGTAATCTTGAAATGGGAAGTTTGGCCGAAAAGTGCTCCAGCAAAGCGTTTGCAATACCCAGGTTACCTTCGGCATTTTCAAAATCGATGGGGTTTACTTTATGGGGCATGGCGCTGCTGCCAATCTCGCCTTTTTTGGTTTGCTGCTTAAAATAATCCATGCTGATATAGGTCCACATATCCCGGCAAAAATCCATGATGATGGTATTGATGCGTTTGATGGCATCAAAATGTGCCGCCAGTGTATCATAATGTTCAATTTGTGTAGTGTATTGCTGCCGTTGTAAACCCAGTTTGTTTTCTGTAAAATCATTGGCAAATTTAACCCAATTGTATTTTGGATATGCTACATGGTGGGCATTGAAATTACCGGTGGCACCACCAAACTTGGTTGTAAATGGAATGTAGCTGAATAGTTGTATCTGATTCTCCAGCCTTTCCACAAAAACCATCATTTCTTTACCAAGTCTTGTAGGACTCGCAGGCTGTCCATGTGTACGGGCCAGCATGGGTATATCTTTCCAGGCAATGGCTAGTTTGCCAATGGTATGTTGCAGGTTGATCACTGCAGGTAAATAGTCGAGTTCAATGCTGTTTTTCCAAAGCAAAGGAATGGCTGTATTGTTTATATCCTGCGAGGTTAATCCAAAATGTACCCATTCTTTTAAATGGCCGGCTTTACATTTATCTAAAACAGTTTTAATAAAATATTCCACTGCCTTTACATCATGATTGGTGATGGTTTCAGTTTTCTTAATTTCAGCGGCATCTTCAAGTGAAAATTCATCTGCTGTTTTTTGAAGTTGCAGTTTGGTTTTTGCATCCAGCTTAAAAAACTTCTTTTCGGCTAAAAACAAAAAATATTCAATCTCAACAATTACCCTGTACTTGATTAAAGCATATTCGCTGAAGTATTCGCCCAAATGTGCCAATTGGTTGCGGTAACGTCCGTCGATGGGAGAGATGGCAGTAAGTTGATTTAAATCCATGATGTTGCTGTAAATTTGCCTCAAAAATACGTTAATTGAAACAGAAGATAAAGCTTGGTGCTGTTAGTTATTTAAATACAAAACCACTGATCTATGGTTTTGAGCAGGGCAGAATGAAAGAAGACATTGAACTCATATTTGATTATCCGGCCAATATTGCTGCTTTTTTGATCAACGACCGGATAGATATCGGCCTTGTACC
>CANKNL010000188.1 GCA_947483345.1 Chitinophagaceae bacterium
GGAACGGGTGTAGCTTATTGGGTTGAGGCCGTTACAACATATTCTTTTCCACTAAATACTCCGCAATCTGTATGGCATTGGTAGCAGCGCCCTTGCGCAGGTTATCGCTCACGATCCAGCAATTTAATGTATTGGGTTGCGTGTCATCTCTTCTGATACGGCCTACAAACGTATCGTCCTTATCATAGGCGGTTAATGGCATGGGATAAATAAAATTAGCCACATCATCTTTTACAACAACACCGGGTGCTTTACTCAGCAGATCCTTTATGTCGGTGAGGTTAAAATCATTTTCAAATTCAATATTCACGCTTTCACTATGTCCGCCCATCGTTGGTATACGAACACAGGTGGCAGTAACCTTAATGGTCTCATCGCCCATAATTTTATTGGTTTCTAAAACCATTTTCATTTCTTCTTTGGTATAACCATTTTCTAAAAAAACGTCAATATGCGGAATGGCATTTAGGTCAATGGGGTATTTGTATGCCATCTCACCTGTTATTCCTTTTCGTTCATTCATTAATTGTGTAACTGCTTTTACGCCGGTGCCTGTTACACTTTGGTAGGTACTTACCACCACTCTTTTTATCTTATATTGATCGTGCAGCGGTTTTAAAACCACCACCATCTGTATGGTAGAGCAGTTTGGGTTGGCAATAATTTTGTCGGCTGCCGTTAACACAGCGGCATTTACTTCGGGCACCACTAATTTTTTTGTGGGGTCCATACGCCAGGCGCTTGAATTATCAATAACGGTGATGCCGGCTGCAGCAAATTGCGGAGCCAATACCAAAGAAGTGCTACCTCCTGCCGAAAACAGTGCCACATCAGGTTTTGCGGCAATAGCTTCAGCCGCACTTACAATTTTAAAGGATTGACCTTTAAAAAATATTTCTTTGCCAATACTTCTTTCAGAAGCAACAGGAATCAATTCATCTACCGGAAAATTTCTTTCGGCCAATACCTGTAACATTTTACTGCCTACCAGTCCGGTAGCGCCAACAACAGCAACTTTCATTTTAACGTTTTTTAGTTTTAAAAATAACCATAAAAAAAGGCCTTCCGTTTTTATGGAAGGCTTAGTATTTTGTATTATACAACATGACTATTAACCCTCCTTTTTCAGGATGTGTTTTTTTGTAATTTTTATCTGTTTTAAATTTTTCATTGAAAAACGAAAGTAAGCACAAAAGCATGATCTGCCAAAACAGAAACAAGGTCTGTGAAAAACCACAGATTATTTCCATTTAAAACCGTTGCCAAAGCTTGATTTAACCCCATCAAAGCGATTAATTTTAGTCATAAACAGGTTAATCATGACAGCTAAAATTCTCATTTTAATCAGCATTTGTTTTTTAGTTTATACAAAAGGCTATGGTCAGTTTAGCGATAATTTTGCTGATGGTGATTTGTCTTCAAATCCGGTATGGACAGGCAATACAGCAGATTGGACAGTAAATAATGCTTTGCAATTGCAAAGTAATAATAACCTTACCAACAGTACTTTTTACGTAAGTACAGCCAGTGCCATGGCCACAACAGCGCAGTGGGTTTTTTATTGTCAGATGGCCTTTAATCCTTCCTCTGCAAATTATGTTGATGTTTATTTAACAGCCTCTGCAGGCGATCTTACGGCCAGCTCTACCACAGGCTATTTTGTAAGAATTGGTAATACGGATGATGAAATTAGTTTGTACAGAAAAGAGGCTGGCGCCGTGGTTAAAATCATTGATGGCATTAATGGCATTTTAAACAGCAGTAATAATATGATGAAGATAAAGGTTACTCGCAATGCCGCTAATCAGTGGATATTGTCAAGAGACCTGAGTGGCACCGGTAACAATTATTTTAGTGAAGGGGTTGTTACCGATGCCGGTTTTTTGACTTCAGCATTTTTTGGTATTGTGGTTAAACAAAGTACAGCCTCTTTTTTTCAGCGTCATTTTTTTGATGATTTTGAAGTAAAAACATTTGTGCCCGATGTTACACCCCCGGCCATTTTATCAACAACGGCAACATCATCCGTTACGGTTGATATCTTGTTTAATGAACCTGTAGAAAAAGTCAGCAGTGAGGTTAGGTTAAATTATATTGTAAATAACGGTATCGGCATGCCGGTTACTGCCATACAAGATGCCATCAATACAGCTTTGGTGCATCTTGTGTTCAACAGTTTATTTATAAATGGAACCCATTATCAACTGGCGATAAATGGGGTTACCGATTATTCGGGTAATGCCATCAGTAATGGCATAGCCAGTTTTAGTTTTTATAATGCAAAGCAATATGATATTGTCATTGATGAGATTATGGCCGATCCAAGTCCGCAGGTTGCTTTACCCAATACGGAATGGATAGAATTAAAAAATACAACACCGTTTTCTGTTAATTTGGCGGGCTGGAGAATTACAGATCTTACCGCACCAAGTGGCACTATGCCTGCGTATGTTTTAAAACCCGATAGTTTTGTCATTGTTTGTCCGGGCAGTGCTGTTGCTGCCATGTCGGCTTTTGGAGTAGCCATTGCCGTTACCGGGTTTCCTTCGTTGGATAATGGAGGCGACCAGCTTACTTTAACAAACGCACAGGGTGATATCATACATACCGTAAATTATACCGACAACTGGTACCTGAATGATTTAAAAAAAGAGGGTGGCTGGACTTTGGAAATGGTGGATACCAAAAACCCGTGCAGTGGGTTTAGTAACTGGAAAGCCAGTACTAACGATAAAGGGGGTACGCCTGGAAACAAAAACGCGGTTGATGGCATTCATGCAGATGACCGATCACCGACTTTGTTAAGGGCCTACACCACAGACAGCTTACATATTGTTTTGGTTTTTGATGAACCATTGGATTTTACCAAAGCGTCAGCGGTTTCAAATTATAATATAAGCGAGGGTATAGGCCAGCCACAAACCGCATCGGCCTTGGCACCCGTTTTTAACAAGGTTTATTTAACTGTAAATAGCCCTTTACAGCCTCGTAAAGTGTATAAGGTGACCGTTACCGGCGTTACTGATTGTGTTGGAAACGGTATAGGTTCTGCTAATAAGACTAAGCTGGGTCTGGCAACTGCAACAGATAGTTTTGATGTGGTGATCAATGAAATTTTATTCAATCCGGTATCAAACGGAGTGGATTATGTAGAGCTTTATAACCGGTCACCAAAAGTGATCGATTTAAAAAACATGTACATCGCTAACAGAAATACGGCTGGCGCCATCAGCAGCATTACGCCACTGAGTCCCGAAACCTATTTATTTTATCCCGAGGAATTCATAGTGATTACCTCAGATGCCTCAATAGTAAAAAGAGATTTTATAGTTGAACAGGCAGATGCAATTATAGAAGTAACCAGCACACCTTCTTATAATGATGATAAAGGTGATGTGGTCATATTAAATGAGCAAGGTAAAATTGTGGACGAATTAATTTACAACGAAAAATGGCATTTTAAATTGATTGATAATACCGAAGGCGTGGCCCTGGAACGGATTGATTATAGTGCCGGTACACAGCATGAGGAAAACTGGCATTCTGCATCTACCAGTATAGGTTACGGCACACCAACGTATAAAAATTCGCAATACCGCATGGATTTACAGGAGCAGGCAGGTTTAACCATTGTGCCCGACATTGTTTCGCCGGATAATGATGGTATGGATGATTTTGTAACTATCGGTTACCATTTTTCTACACCAGGGTATGTAGCCAATATTACCATATTTGATGCCATTGGAAGGCCGGTTCGTTACCTGCAAAGAAATGCCTTGTGTGGTATAAAAGGAAATTTTCGCTGGGATGGTTTAGGAGAAAAATTTCAAAAACTTCCGGTTGGCATTTATATTATTTATACCGACATATTTAATTTAAATGGAAAGAAAAAACAGTTTAAAAATGTGATTGTACTGGCACGCAAGAATTAACCCGTACGCATTAAAGACAGGGATGTACTGCATGTGCATTGTTGATGCATATGTAGATCTCAAGTTGTTTATTAATCTTCAAATCAGGCGATCGATACCATATCACCAACCAAAACGGCTGTTATTTTTTACCTTCAACAGGTATAGCTACGCATGGGTAAATGGAGGGTTGTAATACTATTTATTTTGGTTCTTTTTAAACCAGTCATGTTGGTAAAAGACTGATCATGTGCATGATAACGCGTTGAGGGCCGGCCTGGTTGAGCAGGTAAACAATTATTTTTATCGTTCAACCAAAGATTATTGTGGCAAAAAAGGGCTTGTAAATATTGCGCTGGCCGAACCTTAGTCTTAAAAATTGTTCTTACTCATTAGTGATGAGGATGAGTAAAAGTTCGTTAATATTGTAGTTGTTGATACATAGTCTCAAAACCAGGACATCCTCATCAGAGACGAGGATGGATTTTTTAAACACTTAAAAACAGGGTATGCAAAACAAAATGAAACAAAACAAAATAATGCCGGCAATCAGTTTTGCCGTATTGCTAATTTCGTCATGTAATAATAAAGAATCAGAAATGACAACGACTGCGTACAAATGGCCCGACAGTGTAGCTGCCCCTGTGGCAGAGAAGAAAGCCCATGAATTAATGGCACATGGAGATACCCGGATCGATAATTATTATTGGATGAATGATTATTTTAAAAAAGGTATCGATAGTACAAAAGTGGTTAATTATCTGAATGCCGAGAATGCGTATTATGATACCATGATGAACGGCACGAAAACCCTGCAGGAAAATCTGTATACCGAAATGAAGGCAAGGATAAAAGAAAAAGATGAGTCGGTGCCGGTATTTAAAAATGGATATTATTATTACAGCCGGGTGGTGGAAGGCAAGGATTATTTTGTGTATTGCAGAAAAAAAGGAAACCTGCAGGCTGCAGAAGAGGTTTTGCTGGATGTGAATGCCATGGCCGAGGGGCATAATTATTTTTCGGCAACCGGTTTTGATGTGAGCATGGATAATAAACTCCTGGCATATGGCATTGATATGCTGAGCAGGAGACAATATGACATCTATATAAAAAATCTGGAGACAGGAGAAATATACAAAGACAAAATTCCGAATACAGAAGGCCAGCCGGTTTGGGCAAATGATAACCTGACGTTGTTTTATACTTCAAAAAATGCGGTAACACTTTTATCAGAAAAAATTAAAAGGCATAAACTGGGTACCGATGCTGCTACCGATAAAACGGTGTATGAAGAAAAAGACCCGACCAATTATATTGGTGTTAGTAAAACCAAGTCGGATAAATTTATTTTAATTGGTTCCGGTGCTACGCTTTCATCGGAGTACAGGTATATAGATGCTAATAAACCAGAAGATGCATTTAAAGTTTTTCAACCCCGGATGAAGGAAGTGCTGTACGACGTTGATCATGCCAATGATAAATTTTACATACGTACCAATCTACAGGCAAAGAATTTTAAAGTGATGACCTGTGCCGAAAACAAAACCGATTCATCAGCATGGACAGACCTGATAGCACATAATGATAAAATACTGATACAGGGATTCGACCTCTTTAAAAATTATATGGCCATCTCCGAAAGAAAAGATGGGTTAACACAGATTCATATTTTAAATACCAAGGATAACAGCTCTCATTATCTGCCCTTTGAGGAAGCTGCTTATGCAGCCAATATATCCAACAGTCCGGATTATAATACTGATGTGATGCGGTACAATTACACATCACTAACCACGCCCAACTCAGTATATGATTACAACATGGTTACCAAAGAAAAAAAACTGATGAAGCAGCAGGAAGTGATCGGTAGTTTTAAACCGGCAGATTATGAAACGGAAAGAGTAATGGCAACTGCCAAGGACGGAACAAAAATTCCTATCTCGATCGTTTATAAAAAAGGATTTAAGAAGGATGGTCATGCGCCTTTAATGTTATACGGCTATGGTTCTTATGGAGCCAGCATGGA
>CANKNL010000189.1 GCA_947483345.1 Chitinophagaceae bacterium
AATAACGCTTACTTCTTTGTATAATTCTTGGGAATGTTAAAGGAAACAGATAATTCTTTGTTAAACTCATACTGTTTATAATTGAGCCGTACATCAAGTTTATTCTTTTCGGATACGGTTATTTCCCGGTAGGTAGAAAAATGAAAACCCGATTTAATTTCGTAATCAGAATAGGTTAAATAAGCCGTTCGGCTTCTGGATATATCTACATCATCCAGTTTACTATGGGTTAGATAAAAATGATCGGAAGATAAGGTTAACAGATGTTTAAAATACTTACCAACCATAGAAAATAAAATCTGATCATCCGTTTTTTTATAATAAACGATATTACTGTCAACAAAAACCGGGTTACCAATTAACAGGTCCTGCAGAGTGGTATAATCAAAAGGTATTTCTGTTACTTCCTGTAAATAATCAAATGACCGATATTGAACTTCCTTATCCTGCTTATTCAGCAATACCATGCTATCCCGGGTGATCAATATCCTGTATATTTCAATATTTAAAATGGACGCCGTAAGTGAAATCCAAATGGCGCTGTCCTTAATAATTCTTACGATGGCTGTTACATCCGGCTGTTTCCCTTTTTTGTCCTGATATTCTACTTTAATTTTTGCATTAAAACTTTTAAAGTCAATATAATTCTTATTCAGGTTATCTATCGTCTTTTTAATCATCAATAAAGAATCAATTTTTGTTTGATCTATGATGATTACGGCAGTAGTATCCTTTGGTGCAATGGCCTTATTAATTTGCTTTACGGTTTTACAACTTACAATTGAAAGCAATAAAACAGATAAAAAAAAAGTTGTGCTTACTAATTTCATTATGCTTGCCGGTTTATTATTTTATTTAATGATGGCCGGTATGACCAAAGCCACCTTCGCCCCTTTGTGTTTCATTTAATTGAGCTACTAAAACAAACTCAGCTTTTTCTGTTTTGGCAATAACCATTTGGGCAATTCGATCCGCATGATTTATAACCTGAACCGTATGACCTAAGTTAATTAAGATAACTTTTAACTCTCCTCTGTAATCCGCATCAACAGTGCCGGGAGAATTTAAACAGGTTATGCCCTGTTTAATAGCCAAACCGCTTCTTGGCCTTATCTGAGCCTCATACCCATCTGGCAGTTCAATGAATAGCCCCGTAGCGATCAGTTGCCGTTCTAAAGGTTGTAAACTTACCGGTTCACTAAGGTTAGCCCTGATATCCATTCCTGCAGAACCGGCTGTTGCATATGCCGGCAACGGATTTGAAGATATGTTTACTATTTTTATCGGTACTGTTTGCATGGCGCAAAGTTAGCTATGTAAAAAGTAAAAACGGCAAGAACAGTTTTTAAAAAAGAATTTTAACGAATAAGCATAACCGTTCCCTGTTCATAGAATTTTCTTCCCCGGATGTTGGTATAATTTAACATCCACAAATAGGCACCGTTGGGCATTTTTTTCCCTTTAAAAGTACCATCCCATTTTTGGGCAACCGCATTACTGCTAAAGATCAACTCCCCCCATTTACTGTATATCTGCAGTGAAAAATATTGAAGGGCAACATTATCGACAACCCCAAAGGTTTCATTCAAATTATCATTATTAGGTGTAAATGCTGTTGGGATATATACATCACAATCGCCCGGCGTAACTATAATTGTATCTGATGCTTCGCATGAACTTTGCGTTACAGTTACATAATATTTGCCGGTTTGGTTTACAAGTATAGACGCAGATGTTTCGCCTGTACTCCACAGATAGGTATCATAATTTGAATTTCCGGTTTGCAAAACAACCGGTTTGTATTTACAGATAGTTGTGTCTGTACCCAAACTCACAACAGGCTTTGGCTTAGGAGAAACTTTTATGGTATCTCTCACTTTACAACCATTTTGTTCCATCTCAAGCCAATAATCTCCAAACCCCGTTGTTGTTGTTTTACTGCCAGTGAATCCGGTGTTCCACAAATAGTTTACACCAACAATTTCTTCAACACCTATCGTTAAGGTTAAAACGTTGCAACTGGCTGTATCGGCACCTAAAAAATCACCCGAGCCGGCAATCCATATTTTCCGGTTAATGGTATCATACAAACCGGAGCAGTCAATCTTATAAACAATGAGTTGTACATCATAAAAACCTGAAGCTGCATAGGTATGCGTGGGCTGTAACACCTGTGAATACTGACGATCACCAAAATCCCATTTAACAGAATCAATACCGTTAAGCCTATTGATGACAAAAGAAACGTTGCGGTCTAAACAATTGCCAGCTACCCTGTTAAAATCATACGGATTAGAGGCACTGTCGAAATAGCTTTGCATAAAAGTTGGCAATCCAAACTGAACCGGGAAAGTGGTTGATGCCCCCATGAAAATTTTATTAAACACAAAATTACAACCGCTACCATAAATATTGGGATTATCGATAACAGATACAGCACTATCATTCCACATGGCCATATAAATTCTCTTATCTGGTCCTAATTGTAATGCGCCGGCAAACCACGGTGTAGTTTGAGCAATAACCTGTTTTGTGGCCAGTATGGTAACGGCATTATTGGAAGTGATATCAAACTGATAAACTGTACAGGGATCAGACACAGAATTATTAGCAGATACATAAAGCATATTACCATCTGGCGAAAACTCGGCACCATACACACCAATAAAATTTGACTGATGTGGTATGGTATTGGGATGGAATACCAGTGGGTTTGAAATCAAGCCTGTTTTATTATCAAAGTCCATGAGTTCAATAGCATCATTGTCGAAACCATGGCAGGCTGCCAATCTATTGCCCTTACTGGAAAATTTTAATGTGCCAATGGCATTATTAATTTGACCTGTAATAACCAGGCCCGTTTTACTAATAACCGGTGTTGTATTAAGGCCTGAAGAGGTTAGTAAATAGGCATGGTATTCATCTGTGTTCCATTTTTGAATAACAATCCATACATCCCTGTTATTACAATGCCTGATAGCCGCCAGTTTTTCAAGTACCGTGTCTTCAACGATTGTATTTTTTACAACAACGGCACCTAATCCGCTATCTTTTTTCATGTCGATGACATTATACATAAATGAAGATACTTCTTCAAAGGCCGATCCTATAGTAAACAAATAATATGAACTGTCATTGCCGGGCATAGGAACAATAACCGTATTATTGGTGCTGCTTAATTCGCCTCTTATACCAGACCCATTAACCATGATATTGTGCTTTCTGTTTTGCACTGTAACGCCGTTGGTGTAAAAAAGTAATTGGCCATTGTTGTCACTCATGGCAGCAGATCCTTCTCGGGAATTGGCCGTTCCATTGCTAAGTACTACAGCTGGCGACTGATTAAAATCAAGTCCAACACGGTTTCCAAAATACCAGGTATTGGCTTGCTTTTGTGCAAAAACAAGTAGTGTAGCTAAAAAAAGACAGCCTGTGAGAATATATTTTTTCAAAAAAATGTAATTATTTTAAACCCAGTAATACTGTGGCATACGCTTTTAACCCTTCTTCACGGCCAACAAAACCCAATAACTCAGTTGTTGTTGCCTTTACCGAAACATCGGCTGTTGTTACGTGCACAATACTTGCAATGGTCTGTTGCATGTCATGTACATATGGTTTTATTTTAGGTGATTGCAAACAAAGGGTACTATCAATGTTAATTACTTTATAACCTTTTGCATCGATAAGATCAGCGCATTTTTTTAATAAAATTTTGCTGTCGATATCCTTAAATGCAGCTTCGGTGTCAGGAAAATGAAATCCGATATCACCAAGTGCCAAAGCCCCAAGCATGGCATCACAGATAGCGTGTAATAGTACATCTGCATCGCTATGTCCCAATGCGCCTTTATGGTGTGGTATCTTAACACCCCCGATCCATAAATCCCTGCCTGTTATTAACTGGTGATAATCTACGCCTGATCCAATTCTGTATGACATGGTTTATTTTATATTGTAAATATCCGAATTTCGATTGATTCTAAAAACTAAAAAAGCGTCAAGCCTGAGGCTTGACGCTTTTTTACATGAAAAGAATGATATTATTTTCCGCCTGCCATATCAAATACTAAACCAAAACGATAAGTATTAGATAAAGGAATACGGCTTGTACCGCTTCCGGTTGGGAAAACATAAGAGAAATTTAATGCAGCAACGCTGTATTTAATACCTGCTCCTACTGTAAAATATTTTCTATTACCCTTATTTGGGTTTTCGTAGAAATAACCTGCACGGAAACCAAATTGGTTGTTATACCAGTATTCGGCACCTATAGCGATGTTAATTTCCTGAAATTCCTCGCTGGCTCCACCACCGGTTCCAAAAGACTTAATCCAGCTGCTGGCAACACTGCGATCACGATACTTAACTAAAGCAGCAGAATCAGCAGATGGGTTAGCACCAGTTAAAATTGGAGGAGTTGGAACTAATAATTTATTAAGATCAACTGCTACAGTAATTTTATTAGCTTCATCGAATACTTTGGTATACGCTAAACCTAAACCAATGTTGGCAGGTATGTAATCTTTTTGAGTGGCATCACTTGAATAAGAGATTTTAGATCCCAAATTGCTTAAAGTTAAACCCCAGTTTAAACCCTGGCCATTTTCCTTAGCACCATGATGATATAAATGTAAATCACCGGCAATTGAAGAACCTGCTTTGTAATTTTGCCCACCAAAATTACCCGTAGCCAAGTTTGAATTGATATATCTGATAGCAATACCCAAACCTAATTTTTTGGTCAGTTTTCTTGAATAACCCAAGTCAATTGCAAATTCCTTTGGATTATATTTTTGCAGGTCGTTACCTAATGCATCAGTAAACTGAATACTTCCCAACTTAAAATATCTTACACCTAAAGAAAGTGCTTGCTGATCGTCTATTTTATAATATCCAGCTAAAGATGCTAAGAAAACATCGTTTACAGATAAATCCCTTAACCATGGTGTATAGTTAATGGCTACACCCATTTTACTTGTTGCAAATGGTGTTCTGGCTATGTTAGCAAAAGCCGCGTTAGCATCAGGTGCAGTTGCAATACCTACATCTCCCATACCACCACTGCGGGCATCAGGTGAAATACGTAAAAACGGAACAGCAGATGTTACAACGTTTATTTTGTTCTGGGCATAAGATACAGTTATTGTTCCTCCCAGTAACATAACTAAGGCAGTTAGTTTCAAAGTTACTTTTTTCATGCGTTTTGTTTTGTCTTGGTTAGGTAGACTTACCTCTATAAGCGTTAAGTTTAATGGTTTTATTATGTTGTAAAAATAATAGTTTTATTTAAAAGAACAACTAAATTATAAAATCTTGTTAAAAAAAATAAAAAAGCACTTTTCAAAGATAATGGCTTTTTAATTCAGAACAATACCACAAACTGGTAATATTTGTTATTTCGTCTCAATTAATCCCTAAAAGTCAACTATTAATACCCGTTTGCTTACCCAATAACGGGATTGGAATGATTTTTATTGCAAAACAAGGCATTTCGATTTCAATTATTTAAGTTATAAAACCGGTTTTAAAAAATAGGCCTGTTTTATTACCTCAATCCGTTTTGGTAATCTAACCTAAAAAATAAAGTGCCAACACCCCAAATCATTGTTAACAACATCCTATATGCAAGATTAAAACTCTTGTTCATCATATCCAAAAAAATAAAACACTATTTTTAGTAACCAACTGGTACTGTAAAAAACAGATTGTTACATGGCCGCTGAATAACCCATAAAAAACTAAACCCGCTATTCATTTAAACCATTATCAGCATAGCTTTTCCGCTGTTTTTTAAAACACCTAATCAGGTTCATTTATTTTATAAAAACCGCTTGTTACAATTAATTAAATACGCTAAAGCAGAAAGTGTGACAGCTATTTTTCGCACTAAAAAAACCCTATTATTTTTATAATACTAATAT
>CANKNL010000190.1 GCA_947483345.1 Chitinophagaceae bacterium
ATTTTGTATTTATGGTAGTTGGAAACTAATTAATGCCCTGAAATCAAAAAAAGCTGTCCCGCCAGAGGCGGGACAGCTTTTTTTATAAAATATGGTTTTATGACCAAAGTGAAGGCGGATATATCAGGTCGGCTACCAGTTTTTCTACACAGGATTTTACTACAGGTGCGTCTTCTTTATAAGTTACGCCAAACCATTTTGAAGTAGTGGGAATAACGCTGATATGGCCATCCTGGTTATCTATAAAATCTTCGGCAATAATCGGTATAAAAAATTCAGCTTTATTATTTAGCCTATTATTTTTCACAAAATCAAAAAACAGCTTTTCGATTTCGGGAAACATGGTTGGATAAAAACACCAAAAATTCATCGATACACTTGAATCAGACGGCACGGTATGTTTACCTGTTTCATCTTCATAAGTAATGATATCATTTTCTTTATAAATTTTTGTTCTTTCTTTAATACTGATCAAATTATGCTGGTCATCTACTTCACAAACACCACGACTAACAGAACCGTGCTCACTCAGTGTTTTTTCCAATTGATAACCAATAATGGCATATTGTTTTTTGTTACATTGATAATTTAAAAAGTCGGCGGCTTTTACAAAAGCATCAAGGCCATAATAATCATCGGCATTAATTACAGCAAAGGGTTCTTTAATAACGCTTTTTGCGCAAAGCACGGCATGGCCTGTTCCCCATGGTTTTGTGCGCTCTGGCGGGGCTGTTAATTCACCCAGGTACGAATCCATTTCCTGATAGACATAAGCCGTTTCTATTTTACCGCTTAATTTGGGCTCAAAATTGGCTTTAAATCCTTCTGCAAAATCTTTGCGAATAATAAAAACAACTTTTCCAAAACCTGCCCGGATGGCATCATATATCGAATAATCCATGATAGTTTCACCACTGGGTCCAAACCCTTCCGTTTGTTTCATACTTCCATAACGACTTGCCATTCCTGCGGCTAGAACTAAAAGTGTGGGTTTCATATAAATTAAATTATCCGTTAAACAATATTTGTTGATTTTTGCAGTACAAAAATACCATAAACCCACAAGTTTTACCCGATATGTTTTTTGATATTTCAAATGCCGTTATTGAAGAATTACAGGATGATCTGTTTGTACAAAAGCAGGTTCGGGTATCAGTTTTGCGCTTAGATAAAATACACCCCCAGGTATCGGGCAATAAAATATTTAAACTGCATTATTTTTTGGAAGACGCCTTAGCATCAACACACAAAACAATTTTAAGTTTCGGTGGTGCCTATTCCAATCACCTGGCAGCAACTGCTTTTGCCTGCAGCGCTTTACAGTTAAAAAGCATTGGTATTGTACGGGGAGAAAAACCGGCGTCTTTGTCTCCTACCCTACAGCAGTGTATACAGGATGGGATGCATTTGAAATTTATATCAAGGCATGTCTATGACGGAAAAGAAAGTTCAGATTTCCAAAAAAGCCTGCAAACAGAATTTGGGGACCATTGCCTTATTCCCGAAGGTGGCTATCATGCCCTGGGTGCAAAAGGCGCTGCATTGATTGTTGATTTACTAAAAGATAAAGACTATACACATATCTGCACCGCATCGGGTACAGCCACCACATTGGCCGGCATCATGCTGGGAGCCAATCCACAGCAAAAAATAATCAGTATACCGGTTTTAAAAGGCATCACCGATACCGCACACAGAATTCAGTATTTAACCGGCAGGCAGATGCGACCAGAGCAATTACAGATTTTATCAACTTATCATTTTGGAGGCTATGCCAAAAAAAATGAGCAGCTCATTGAATTGATGAACACCGTATGGCTACAACATCATTTACCCCTCGATTTTGTGTACACAGCCAAGATGTTTTTCGCCGTATTAGATTGTATTAAAAATAATTATTTTAAAAAAGGAAGTGAAATTATTTGTTTGCATACAGGCGGTTTACAGGGAAATAAATCTTTACCTTTAAACCTTATTTCGTTTTGATTTTTTGATAAAAGCTTATGCGTATTATTTATTCTTTATTGCTAACCGGTTACTGTTTTTGCAACAGCCCCGTTTTTGCTCAGGCCATACTCCCCGATTTTACTGTAAAAAACAACAAAGGAAAAATATCAGTGAGCTGGCAGAATAAGTATCTGAAAGAGGTAAAGGGAATCAGCCTCCAGCGTTCATTTGACAGCAGTAAAAATTTTTCGAGTATTACCACAATGCCTGACCCTACAGATTTTGTACATGGCTATTTAGATGCGAAAGTACCTTACCCCAAAATGTTTTACAGGCTTTTTATTGTATTTGACTCAGGTATTTACCTTTTCACCGAATCAAAACGGCCGGATCCGGATTCGGCTTTCAATCTTACCAATGCATTAAAAAAAATAAGGGCAGAAAACAGTATTAAAAAACCAGTTGTAAAAGAGCCGGTTAAACCCATTAAAAAAGCGGGTTCATCAAAAAAAATTAAACCAAAACAAGATAAGCCAATAGTTAAAACCATTACCCCGCCTGTACTGCAACCCCAGGAAGTAGCCGCCGAGCCGATACCTAAAAAAGAAGAGCCCCCTTTTCCAAGTAAGCGCATCTATACCGGTAAAGACAATAATCTGGTGATTAATTTACCCGATTTTAAGTTAACTAATTATACGGTTAAATTTTATTCTGAAGAGCATCAATTTATTTTTGAATTAAATAAAATAAATGAAGATTTTTTGACCATTGAGAAAGTCAATTTTTTACATGCGGGATGGTTCTTTTTTGAAATTTATGAGCATAGCCAATTACTGGAAAAAAACAAATTCTTTATCCCAAAAGATTAGAGGTCGGCAACTAATTCAGAATTGAATATTTTTTCAAAATTTTTCTTCAATTTTTCTTTTACCTGCATAAAATCTATCTTAAACCCCAACTCTTTTTCCATTGAGGTCACCTGTTTATTGGCTATGCCACAGGGAATGATATGATTGAAATAACGGAGGTCGGTATTTACATTCAATGCAAACCCATGCATGGTAATCCACCTGCTGCAACGTACGCCAATAGCACATATTTTCCTTTCCTTACCCGGTATATCTTCATCAATCCATACACCGGTTTCGCCTTTACTTCTGCCGGCTTTGATGCCGTATTCAGCGATGGTCAAAATAATTACTTCTTCGAGGTTGCGCAGGTATTTGCCAATATCAGTATCGTATTTTTCAAGGTCTAATATCGGATAACCTACCATTTGCTGCGGACCATGAAATGTGATATCACCTCCCCGGTTGGTATTAAAAAAGGCAATCCCATTGGCTGCAAGTGCTTCATCACTCATCAGTACATTTTCTTTTTTACCACTTTTGCCCAAGGTATAAACGGGTGGGTGTTCGCAAAGCAAAAAATAATTTGTTGTAGTCAGGTGAGACAACTGTAAATCAAGATCATCGTCCGAACCCGGGAGTTGATTTGCCGATTGCCAATTGCGTATAGCTGATTTAACCTGTACATTTTGTTGTAACAGCGTTTCCTGGTAATCCCAGGCTGTTTTATATTCTACAAGGCCAAGATCCTTAAATATCACTTTCTGCTTATCCACTACAATGTTTTAATTTGCAAAGATATATGAAAGCAGTGGGCAGTGGGCAGTGGGCAGTGGGCAGTGGGCAGTGGGCAGTGGGCAGTGGGCAGTGGGCAGTGGGCAGTGGGCAGTGGGCAGTGGGCAGTGGGCAGTTAATACTATTAAAATAAAAAAATATAATGCGTAAAGAATTACAGGATATTGAAGACGAGCAGCCGGAAATAGACGAGTTGTACGAAAAACTGGCCATTACTATTGATAAAGGTCAGGAGCCACTGCGCATTGACAAGTTTTTAATGAGCCGCATCGAAGGTGCTACCCGAAATAAAATTCAGCAGGGAATTGATAATGAAATGGTTTTAGTGAATGACAAAACCGTAAAAAACAATTACAAAGTAAAAGCATTTGACAAGATCGTAGTTTTTGATAACCGTTCCCCCGAAAGTTCTGATATCATTCCCGAAAATATACCGCTCAACATTCACTACGAAGATCATACGGTGCTGCTCATCAATAAGCCGGCAGGCATGGTGGTACATCCCGGCAGCGGAAACCCAAATGGCACTTTGGTAAATGCAGTGGCTTATTATTTAAAACAACAAAATCCAACCCTGGATGAAACTGAACTAAGCCGTTTTGGGCTTGTTCACCGCATTGATAAAAACACAAGTGGTTTACTGGTGATGGCTAAAAATCAAAAAGCCATGAGTGACCTGGCCAAACAATTTTTTAATCACACGGTACACCGAAGGTATATTGCCTTGGTTTGGGGTGATGTGGAAAAAGAAGAAGGTACCGTTATAGCGCATGTAGGCCGACATCAGCGGTTTCGTAAATTATTTACGGCTTATCCTGATGGCGATCATGGAAAAGATGCCATTACCCATTATAAAGTTTTGGAAAGATATAATTATGTAACACTTATAGAATGCAGGCTGGAAACCGGCCGTACGCACCAGATACGGGTACACATGCAACTGATAGGACACCCGCTTTTTAATGATGATTTTTATGGTGGCGACCGCATAGTAAAAGGAACCGTTTTTACCAAATACAAACAGTTTGTTGACAATTGCTTTGCCTTATGCAAACGCCAGGCATTACATGCAAAAGAACTGGGCTTCATACATCCGGCAACATTAAAACCGGTACATTTTGAAAGTGACTTACCTGATGATATGAAAGCCGTTATTGATAAGTGGAAAAACTATATCGGGCATCAGGGGAGTTAACAAAAACCCCAAACCGATTGTTCATCACTCATCCGATCAAATGCGTTCGTTTCCAATAAGTCAAAATTCCTTGAGTATGCCATAATAATTAAACGGACATTAAATAATACAATTCCAGTTATGATCATCTGCCTCTATTCCCAACCGGATCTGTTCCAGTTTATTTTTCAGTTTATATAATATTTTACTTTCATCATATTTTGGCAGCCTATAATCAATGCCATTGATATTGATTATTTTAATGGGTGCCACAACGGCTGCTGTTCCAACTCCAAAAGCTTCGGTAATTGTTCCATCTGTAAAAGCTTGTTCCAATTCGGCTACTGCAATTGGTCTTTCTTCAGTTTTAATACCAAGTGTTTTTGCCAATGTTAAAAGCGAGTCTCTTGTAACACCGTCGAGTATTGAATCAGACAATGGAGCAGTAACCAGTATATGGTTAATGACAAACATCACATTCATCATACCCGATTCTTCTATGAATTTATGTTCTTTTGCATCTGTCCATAAAACCTGGTCATATCCTGCAAGCCGGGCCTTTTGAGTAGGCAAAAATGAAGCCCCGTAATTGCCGCCGCATTTTGCAAAACCTGTTCCGCCTCTGGCCGCCCTGATATAATGTGTTTCTACTTTTACTTTAATGGGATCGGCATATAAAGATGGTACCGGACCGGTAAAAACGATAAAGCGGTAGGCTTCCGAAACCTTGACACCAAATCTGGCTTCACTTGCAAAAACAAATGGTCGCAGGTAAAGGGCATGGCCTGTTTTTGAAGGTACCCAGGCTTTATCAAGTTCTATCAATTGTTTTAATCCTTCTATAAAAATATCTTTAGGCACAATAGCCATACACATTCTTTCGAGGGATTTTACAAAACGACTATAATGCTTTTCTATTCGGAATATATTAATGCGACCATCAAGCCCACCGGGTCCTGGGGACATTCTGAATGCTTTCATGCCTTCAAATACAGTTTGTCCGTAGTGTAGCGCCAATGCCGATGGACTTACCGTTATATCGGCATAGGGGACAATTTCGGGCTGTTGCCAAACCCCATCGGCATAATCACAAACCAGCATATGGTCGGCAATGTATTTACCAAATTCAAGCTGATCAAAATC
>CANKNL010000191.1 GCA_947483345.1 Chitinophagaceae bacterium
AATAACAGATCCAACTGTCCCCATTATTAACAGCGTTACGGCTGTTGGTTGTAACAGCGCATTGTTGAAAGTTGTTTTTTCAAAGGATATTCTTTGTTCCAGCGTAACATCTTCGGGCAGTGAGTTTTCAATTACTCCCGGGGCATCCGTTATCACCAATGTCATGTCACAATGTGCGTCAGCATTTTATTCCATAACTGAACTAACCATACAGTTGCAAAATCCCTTACCTGCAGGAAATTATAACCTGTTTGTAAGTCAGGGATCAGATGCCAATACATTTACAGATGTATGTGGTAATAATATAACAAACGGATTCAGTATACCATTTACCATTGCGGCTCAACTACCGGTAACATTAGATACGCTTACATTTGCGGGCTGTGCCCCCACCGTTTTAAATGTTAGTCTAACCAAACCGGTATGGTGCAGCAGTATCACTGTTACCGGCACCGAATTCTCCATTTTACCCGGTAATCCGGCAATTGCTTCGGTACAAACCTTATGTAGTGCAGGGGCTACTTATGCTGATCAGTTGCAGATTGTATTATTAAATCCACTCAGCTCCGGTAATTACCAGCTGGTTGTAAATAACGGTACAGATGGAAATACTTTTATTGATACCTGCAATAACTCAATCACAGCCGGCAGTAGTCTGCCTTTTGAAATTTTTGGTGCGGTAGATTTTGCCAGCCAGGTAAAATGGGGTTGTGTAATGGATACCATTGTACTTACTCACCCGGGGGGTAATGGTATCAATTCCTGGGTTTGGAGTTTTAGCGATGGCGGAACTGCATCAGGACAAACGGTTACGCATATTTCCCCGGTCTCCACAGCAAGTGTAGATGTGCAATTGATCGTATCTAATGGGATCTGTAATCAAACCCTGAGTCATACAATTACATTGGGTAATTCATATCAAGCGGGCTTTACAAGTAATCCGGATGATACATTATGTATAAACAAACCGGTGGTCTTTACCAATACCTCAACCGGTACGCTGATTGATCATGTATGGGATTTTGGAGATTTAACACAATATACCGGGCAAACACCTCCGGCACACCGTTACGCAGTAACCGGTAATTACCGTGTACAGCTAATCGTTACTAACCAATTCGGTTGTCGGGATACCGCGTTTAAAAATATTCATGTAGCACCTTCTGCCTTCATTGATTTTACCGGTTTAAAACCGCAGTATTGTACGGGCAATCAGGTATTGCTTACAAGACAAATATCACGCCATATCATGTCGTATGTTTGGGATAATGGTGATGGTAAGACATTGACTAATACCGTGAATGTTAATTTTTCATATACAGCTGAAAGGTCATATACAATAACTCTTTCCGGTACCGACAGGTATTGTGGGTTGGCTACTGTTAGTAAAACGGTTCCTGTTTATGCAGTACCAAAAGTGAAGCTGCCTCCCGATACCGTCATTTGCCAAAATGAACAATTGCTTATTGGCGTGTTGCCAACAGCTCATTATACTTATTTATGGAGTACCGGCGAAACCACGGCGCAACTACTTACAAGTATTTTTACAAGACAGTACACATTAACGGCCTATAATAATGGCTGCAGTGCATTTGATGCCATGTTTGTAAAGGTATTAACAGCCTGTTTAATAAAAGTACCAGGCGCGTTTACACCAAACCGTGATGGTTTAAATGATGAATTGAAAGCGTTGAATGCCGACCTGGCAAAAAACTTTTCATTTAAAGTATTTAACCGGCTTGGGCAAATGGTTTTTGCTACCAATAATCCGTTGGAAGGATGGAATGGGTTATTAAAAGGTAATCCGGCCCAAGCTGATACGTATGTTTGGATGCTGAGTTATATTGATCCCTGGAATGGTAAAAAAATAAGGGAAAAAGGAACCAGTATTTTGCTACGGTAATGCGGTTTAGGGTACAGATTCTGACAATCTGCATTCGTTAAGATGTACTCCTAATGTATGTATAGCGCCACACTTTAAGGCAAAATTATTTTTTTGGTGGCCCACCGGGAAATCAAAACAAACCGGGTAATTATAGTCTTTTACTTTTTCCAAAACAATCTCCTCAATTGTTTTTCCAAACGCTTCACCGGCTTCATCTGTCTTTATTTTAAAACCGCCGATGATCAGGCCTTTCAGGGTTTCTAATTTTCCGCTGCGTTTCAAATTCCAAAACATACGGTCAATGCTGTATAAATATTCCCCGGTATCTTCTACAAATAAAATTTTATCCCTGGTATGAATATCTGATTCACTTCCTGCCAACGATTCCAGGGTTTTTAAATTGCCGCCCACAAGTTCGCCTGTTCCGATACCTGTTTTGTTTTTTTCATTTGGGGTAAACAGGTATTTCATTCTTTCACCAGTTAAACATTGATTAATAGATTCAATGGTTTCTTTTTGAACAAGTTCTGCCATAGTCCAATCCCGGGGAAAACTGTTGCACATTTTGGCATGTATAGTGGCTACCCGAAAATTTTTATTGATATGCGAATGAAAAACCGTGGCATCACTGAATCCAATGAGCCATTTGGGATCTTTTTTAAATTTTTTAAAATTCAACCGGTCTAGTATTCTTACTCCACCATATCCACCCCTGGCAAACAAAATGGCCTTAATCATTTTATCATCCAGCATTTGCTGCAGATCATTCAGCCTTTCCTCATCGGTACCCCCAAACGTAAAATCTTTTTTACCAATGGTATCGCCTATCCGGTAGTTAAAGCCCCATTCCTGTAATTTAAGTAATGCAGGTTGAACATCTTCAATAGTAATAAACCCCGCCGGACAGCAGATGCCAATGGTATCAGCCTTTTTTAAATAAGGTGGTTTAATAGCCGGATAATCTGACGCTATGCTTGTTTTACCCTTTGCTACTGCACTAAATGAAGCTACCAGTGGAAGAAGGGAAGAAATAAAATGTTTGCGTTTCATATGTTTTTGTTGTTGCTTTTGGCCAATTGGGGTTTGTAATCAGCCATTTTATGTTGATTTTAACTGAATTTCTGCCTCATTTCATAGGTTGAATTTACTCAAATTTCGGTATTGACGACTGATTAGGTATTTTTGCACCGTCATGAATAAACCTAAACGCTATTTAGTAACATCTGCCCTCCCTTATGCCAATGGTCCTAAACACATTGGCCACTTGGCAGGGGCGTATTTGCCTGCCGATATTTATGTACGTTACCTGCGTGCCAAAAAAGCAGATGTAGTTTATGTTTGTGGCAGCGATGAACATGGTGCAGCCATTACCATTCAGGCCATGAAGGAAAAAACCACCCCACGTGCCATTGTTGATAAATATCATGCTATGCTTAAAAGCAATATGGCCGACCTCGGTATTTCATTTGATATCTATCACCGTACGTCTTCACCACTGCATCATGAAACGGCACAGGAATTTTTTACGACATTAAATAATAAAGGCGATCTGAACCAAAAAGAAACGGAACAGTATTATGATGAAGAAGCAAAAAGTTTTTTAGCCGATCGCTATATTATTGGAACCTGCCCGGTTTGTGCCAATAACAATGCCTATGGTGACCAGTGCGAAAAATGCGGTACGTCTTTAAGTCCCGAGCAATTAATAAACCCACGCAGTACTTTAAGTGGTCATGCACCTGCAAAAAAATTAACGACACATTGGTTTTTACCGTTGGATAAACATGAAGATTTTTTAAGAGAATGGATATTAACTGAGCACAAAGAAGATTGGAAAGTGAATGTATTGGGTCAGTGTAAAAGCTGGATGGACTTGGGCTTACAACCAAGGGCAGTAACCAGAGATCTGGATTGGGGAGTGCCACTGCCATCGGATGTGATAGGCGGGGAAGGGAAAGTTTTATATGTTTGGTTTGATGCCCCCATCGGTTATATCAGCGCAACAAAACAATGGGCTATAGATAATAATAAAGATTGGAAGCCGTATTGGAATTCGCCAGATACCAAACTGGTTCATTTTATTGGAAAGGATAATATTGTTTTTCATGCAATTATTTTTCCTGTTATGTTGAAACTGCATGGCTTTATTTTACCCGATAATGTGCCGAGTAATGAGTTTATGAACCTGGAAGGTGATAAGATGAGTACCAGCCGGGGATGGAGTATTGAAATGGATGATTACATCAATGATTTTGTAAAAAAAGATAATGGTGGTGCACAAATGGTGGATGCCTTGCGATATTACTTAACGCAGATAGCACCAGAAACCAAAGACAGTGAATTTACCTGGAAAGGTTTTCAGGATGCTGTGAATAGTGAGCTGGTAGCCATTTTTGGCAATTTTATAAACAGAACATTTGTGCTGATGCATAAATTATGCCATGGCAAGGTTCCGCCATTGCACATGGATATCTTGGATGCGGCGGATAAAAAAATGTTTGAAGACATTCAAAATACTAAAACGAGTATTGAAAACTTAATTGACGGATATCAGTTTAGGGATGCCCTGTATGAAGTCATTGATCTGGCCCGGAAAGGGAATAAATACATGCAGGATAAACAGCCCTGGATTGTTGCAAAAACTATTGAAGCAAATCCGGATGCTCAAAAATCAATCGACAATTGTCTGCACATTTGTTTACAATTGTCCGCTAACCTGGCAGTGTTTATTAATCCCTTTTTACCATTTGCTGCAAAAAAAATGTGTTACCTGATGAAGGTCGTTGATAAAATACTCGATTGGGAAAATGCCGGTAAACCAAAATTGCTGAGTATCGGTTATGCGTTACGGGCACCCGAATTATTATTCCGGAAAATAGAAGATGAGGAAGTAAAAGAACAGGTTGAAAAATTAAAAACTAAAAAAGCACAAATGGAAAATACCGAAAAGCTTACCGCAACAACCAGTGCTGATACCCCTTCTCCGGAAGCCGGGGAAGCAAAGCCTGCAATCCAGTTCGACGATTTTGCAAAAATTGATTTAAAAGTAGGGACGATACTGTCGGCTGAAAAAATTGAAAAAGCCGATAAACTTTTGAAACTGGAAGTTGACCTGGGGGTTGAAAAAAGAATCATCGTTAGCGGAATAGCCTTGCATTTTAAGGCCGAAGATATCATTGGTAAACAGGTGGTGGTGGTGGCCAACCTGGCACCCCGTAAAATGAGAGGTATTGAAAGCCAGGGTATGATATTAATGGCAGAAGATAATGCAGGGAAACTGCATTTTGTAAATCCCGATACCTTGATTACAGCAGGCGCAGCTGTGAGCTGATGAAGATGGCAGGCCCTGGTTTTTACCCGCCATTAAAAGATCATTTTGGAGGTACTTGTTTTTGACTAATAAAAATATAAAATTATAATTATGACAAATAAAAATTTACTGCTCGTTTTATTGATTGCCTTTACCCTGCCGGTATTTGCACAGTCTGCTGATATGACTTTAATTCCTTATCGTAAGGGCGACTTATGGGGTTATGCCAGTGCCGACAGAACCGTCATCATTAATCCGGAATATGATGAGGCTAATCTTTTTTATGAAGGGTTTGCTGTAGTAAAAAAAGCTGGGAAATACGGCTATGTTTCGATGAATGGAAAACTGGCAATACCGGCTAAATTTCTTTCAGCCAAACCTTTTCGTGTAGGTTATTTTGAAGTGCCGGCTAATGCAAAAAAAGATTCGACTGTAGTAAATGGCCAAAAAACAGTGTTGTTTGCCGGGGCTTCACTAAGTGCTGATGGCTATGAGATTTGTATCAATACCAAAGGGGAAAAAATGCCCAAATGCCCGGCCATACATGAAGATAATGCACCTGATTTAAATAAGACCAATACCATAACGGTTGTATCTAATTACAGTACGATTCAAAAAAGTGATCTGTTTGATAAGATAACGGACGATTATAAAATGCCGGGAGCAGAAGACTCTTATTATATCGCCAT
>CANKNL010000192.1 GCA_947483345.1 Chitinophagaceae bacterium
AGTACAGGTTTTACATTTTTGGGCAAAGTCAATTGCCTTTTGAAAAAGCCGATAATTATAATATAGTTCTACCAGTTCTTTTATGGCAGCATCACTAGTATTGTCCAACTCATAGGCCTTGGTAAAGTTTTGCATGGCATCATCTGTTCGGTGCATGTCCTTGTAAGCCAAGCCATTTTCTATAAAAGCTTTTGCAGAATTAGGATTAAGTTTAATGGCCTTTTCAAAATAATTGGAAGCCACAAGGTACCTGTTGGCCGTTTTTTCTGCCATACCCTTTTCAAAATAATATTGGAAACTATCAATGGTTTGAGAGAAAACTATGCCAGAACAGCATACAAATAGTATTGTAAAAATGGCTTTCATAGTTATTTAAGTACAAAAAGTATTCCAATTATCGGAGTACTACTACTCCTAACGCTGGAAGATGTACATTTATTTCATAAGTAGCACTTTTTTTGTCAACCAGTTTAACTTCAGGCGACGGGTTAAAAACTTCCCCTGTACCCCAGTATTTTTTGCTGTCACTGTTAAAAACTTCGTTCCATACAGCCTTTCCTTTTACCTTAATTTTCCAGTCATGCCTAACAACGGGTGTTAAATTTAAAATGATCAGCATATTTGATTTTTTATGCTTCCCTTTGCGCATATAAGCGATCACGGATTCTGACCGGTGGTTTAGATCAATCCATTCAAAACCTTTTGCATCGTATTGTAACTCATGTAATGCCGGTTCGTTTCTGTATAAATGATTTAAATCCCGCACACAATCCTGCATTTGCTGATGACAGTCGAATTGCAACAATTCCCAATCCAGTTCTGATTTATAATTCCATTCAGTAGTTTGTGCAAACTCGTTTCCCATAAAAAGCAATTTGGCACCGGGATGAGTAAACATATACGTGTATAGTAAACGCAGGGTTGCAAATTTTTGCCATTCATCGCCCGGGAGTTTATAAACCATGGGGCTTTTACCGTGTACCACTTCATCATGACTGAATGGCAACATGAAATTTTCGTCGTAATAATACATCATACTGAACGAAAATTTATTCTGATGAAATTGCCGCATCAGCGGATCCATTTTAAAATAATCAAGTGTATCGTGCATCCAGCCCATCATCCACTTCATACCAAATCCAAGCCCACCTTCCGATGTAGGTTTCGAAATGTGGGGCCAATCAGATGCTTCTTCAGCAATGGTTTGTATATCCGGAAAATCACGGTAAACCGTTTCGTTAAATTGTTTAATAAATTCTATCGCTTCCAAATTGCCGTTCCCGCCAAATTTATTTGGTGTCCACTCCCCTTCTTTGCGAGAATAATCTAAACGTAAAATTGAATTTACCGCATCAACCCTAATACCATCCACATGAAACTGGTCGAGCCAGAACCTGGCGCTGCTGATTAAAAAAGACCGTACTTCTCCCCTTTCATAGTTAAAAATATAACTATTCCAATCGGGATGATAGCCCTTTGTCATATCGGCGTATTCATACGTATGCGTACCATCAAACATAAACAAGCCATGTGCATCATATGGAAAATGCGAAGGCACCCAATCCAGTATTACACCAATATTTTCGAGGTGGAAAGCATCGATTAAATCTTTAAAATCATCGGGTGTGCCAAAACGTGATGTAGCTGCAAAATAGCCGGTTCCCTGATAACCCCAACTGCCATCAAATGGAAATTCCATTACCGGCATGAGTTCTACATGTGTAAAGCCCATTTTTTTTACATAAGGCACCAGATGGTCTTTTAGTTGTACATAGCTATTAAAACTTTCTTCATTAGTTTTAATAGGTCGCATCCAACTACCTAAATGCACTTCGTACACACTCCAGGGAGCATCCAAAGCATTAAATTTTTTCCTCTTCTTCATCCAGGATGTATCTTTCCATTGATATGCCGATTGCCAGGTTAGTGTGGCAGTGGCAGGCCTCAGTTCGCAATACTGGCCATAAGGATCTGTTTTTTTTGTTACTGTTCCGTTAAACCCCTTGATATAATATTTATAGGACTCTCCTTGTTTAATTTGCGGAATAAAACCTTCCCAGATACCGGATTTATCTAGCCTTACAAAAAGTGGATGCCGTTGTTTTTTCCAACCGTTAAATTCACCAATTACCGAAACTTGTGTAGCATTGGGTGCCCACACCGAAAAATAAAAGCCAGGTGTATTTAATACTTCCATAACATGGCTGCCAAATTTTAGGTAACCGTTATAAAGCGTTCCGTTTTTAAAATTGCGGATATCCTCTTCAGTGAAAAGCGAATAATTCCAAACTGATTTTAAACTGTCGATAAAATGGACTTCTTCATATTTCTGTACTGTTGACTTAACTACAATTGTTTGATCAGGCTGTTTCTTGCTTACCGTTTGTTTTATAGTTGATGCCATTGATGGAATACACTTTAAAATGTTGAAATAAATATATAAATTTAATTTAACGTAAAATTATGAGGTTCTTTTAACTAGTAGGCATAAATATAACCATCTTTGCGTTCGTTATTATTTCTGTTTTTGCACCAATTCTGTTACTGTATGTCAAAACTTTCTGCATGTCTGTTGTTCATTGTATGTCTTACAATAAAAACACAGGCACAATCCATTGCCGTTTCCGGATCTGTTAAAGACACAATCAATAACAAGGGCGTTTACAATGCTGTGGTGGCATTGCTTAATGCCAAGGATTCTGTATTACATACATTCACACGCACAGACGTTACCGGTAAATTTTATTTTAATAATTTAAAAGCAGGTGAATATGTACTGATGACAACCCATCCCTACTTTGCAGATGTTGTATTTCCAATCGTTATTAGTCAAAGCGAAACCAGTTTACCAGTTATAGAACTGACATCAAAAAGCAAGTTACTGGAAGAGGTCATTGTAAAGACCGGTTCGCCAATAAAAATAAAAGGAGATACAACCGTATACACAGCTGATAGTTTTAAAGTAAGGGCCGGTGCCAATGTAGAAGAGCTATTGCGCAAACTACCGGGTATTCAGGTAGATAAGGACGGAAAAATAACGGCCATGGGAGAACAGGTAAAAAAAGTGTTAGTTGATGGGGAAGAATTTTTTGGGGATGATCCGGGCATTGCAACAAAAAATTTAAGGGCTGATATTGTAAAGGAAGTTGAAGTCTTTGATAAAAAAAGTGATCAGGCTGCTTTTACCGGAATTGATGATGGCATAAAAGATAAAACCATCAACCTCAAATTGAAAGACAATGCCAAAAAAGGCTATTTTGGCAAAGCTGAAGGCAGCACAGATTTTAATAAATACTACAATAATAGTGTAATGGCCAATGCCTTTAAAGGCAAAAGAAAATTAGCGGCTTATGGTATCATGAGTAATACGGGTCAAACCAATTTAGACTGGCAGGATAACCAGAATTATGGTGGTAGTGCCGGTATGACTTCCGAAATAATGGAAGGTGGAGGCATGATGATCACCTCTGAAGGAGATGGTGACAGTTATTATAACGGACGTGGGGGCATACCTCAAAACTGGAACGGTGGATTTCATTACAGTAATAAATTTAATGATGGTAAACAATCATTAAACAGCGGTTATAAATTCACAAAAGTGAACAGCCCGAGTGGCGAACGTAATTTTACAACCAATTTTACCGGAGACTCTTCTTATCAGTCTAACAGTATCTCTGATGGGTTTACAAAAAAGATAAAACACAGTCTGAACCTTAGTTTCGAGGCTAATATAGACTCTGCAAATTCATTAAAATTTACAGCAAAAGGTAATTTTAATAATACAAAAGCAAAAAATACATTCGACCTTAAATCTATAAGTGACAAGTCGTTATTGATCAATACCATCAACAGAAAAACAAGCAGCGAAACAGATAATTCCGCTTTTAATACCAGTTTACTGTGGAAACATAAATTTAAAAAAACAGCCCGGACGTTAACGGTCAATCTCACGTATAATCTGGTTACTTCAAAAAATGACAGTTATCTCAATTCAAAAAATGACTATTATAAGGGTGGCTTGCTCAACTATATGGATACCACCGACCAGGAGAATATAAAAGACAATAACGGCCATACATTAACATCAAATATAACTTACACCGAACCACTTGCTAAAGATCTTTTTCTATCCTTCAGCTATGCCTTTAACCTAACAACCAATGTTAATGACAGATTCAGCTATTCAAAAGATGCGAATAATAAATACGTTATCCGTATCGATTCACTGAGCAATTCCTATTTATTTAAACAGGTTAATCATAAGCCCGGCATCAGTTTTAGAATGGTGAAAAAGAAATTTAATTACAGTATTGGCGTTGCGGTATCCAGCACGTCTTTTAAACAGGATAACCGGACTCAACAGATAGTACGCAAATATAATTTTACCAATTTTTTCCCAAGCGCAACTGTTTTTATGAAACTTAAGGGTAATGGGGGCATTCGTTTTAATTATAATGGCTCATCGAGGGCACCATCACTTGATCAGTTGCAACCCATTGTAGACAATACCGACCAGTTAAATCAATATATTGGCAACCCCGATTTGAAGCAATCTTTTTCACATGCTATTGACGCCAATTATAGTTTTTACAATGTACTTAAGGAAAAAGGTATGTGGATGGGTATCTATGGTAATATTACCCAAAATGCATTTGTAAATGAAAGAACAATTGACGAATTTGGTAAAGCCACTTACCGTACTGTAAATGCTAATGGTAATTATTTTTTCAACCTATATTCCAATTACAATGTAAAGTGGAAGAAACCAAATATTCGCCTGTCTTTAGGTCCACATGTATACCTCGACAGGAATATGTCAATCTTAAATAATCAAAAAGCAGTTAATACCAATTCGAGATTTGGATTAAGTTTAAGAATGAGTAAAGAGCAAGAGAAAAAGTATAATATTTCTTTTAATGCAGAAGGGGCCAGAGTCAATTCAAAAAGTTCAATCAATAGCGGTGCTCTGGCTAATTACTGGGAAGGAAGTATTGGCGCTAATATTGAAATAACACTTCCCTTCAAATTCAGGTTTGAAACAGATATCGATTTAACAACCAAAGAGAAAGACCCCCGTTTTCCGGCAAAAAATACATTTACCTTATGGAATGCCTCTTTAAAACGTAATATTTTTAAAGACAAATTAGAAGCCGGTATTTCGGTCAATGATATTTTAAACGAAAAAAGGGGTTATGACAGGAGCTTTAGAGATAACCGCTATTCCGAAACCTATTATAATACTTTAAAAAGATTCTGGATGGTTACATTAACCTGGAATTTTTCAAAGAACGGCAAACCAAATTCTGGCTTTTAAAATAATGATATGAAAAATTTATTCTTTATTGCTGTCATTTTTTCGGCAAACAATTTACAGGCACAGGTATTTATTGATAAGGGCATGATCGAATACCAGGTTGTGGTTAATAATCATAAGGCCATGGGCGAAGGGATCTGGGCCGAGATGTTTAAAGACAAGATCGCGAAGCTGTCTACCAGTTTTTACCAGCTCACTTTTGATGCAAACAAAAGTATTTATGTATTTAACCGAAAAGATGAAAAAACAAAATCACCATTTGGGAATGATGGCAGTGAAGATAATATCTGGTTTAACGATTACAGTGCAGATAAATTTATTCAACAAAAATCGGTATTTGGAGAAACCTATATTTTAACAGACAGCCTTAAAAAAATTAACTGGAAAATAACCAATGAAAACCGGTTGATTGCCGGTTTCAATTGCAGAAAAGCCGTTGGTGTTTTATTTGACAGTGTTTATGTGTTTGCTTTTTATACTGATGAGATCATTGTTAGTGGTGGCCCAATGAGTTTGCATGGTTTACCCGGCATGATATTGGGCATCACCATTCCAAGA
>CANKNL010000193.1 GCA_947483345.1 Chitinophagaceae bacterium
AGCAAAAAAAATACCCATCATCATCGGCGGCGGTCATAATAATGCTTACCCCATTATTAAAGGTGTTGCCAAAGGTTTACACAAGGCCGATATCATTCCATTATCGCAGATCAATTGTATCAACCTGGATGCCCATACAGATTATAATGTAGCAGAGGGCCGGCACAGTGGTAATGGATTCAGGTATGCAGAGGAGGATGGATATCTGGGTAAATATTGTATGGTTGCCTTACATGAAAATTACATTACACAAAATGTATTGATGGATATTTATAATAACCCATTTTTAGATTATGTGAGTTATGAAGACATATTTATTCATGAGCGCAAAAATTTTATTCAGGCAGTTGCTTATGCAACAGGGTTTACCGAAGACGGTTATACCGGAATTGAGATTGACCTGGATTGTGTAGAAAATACTTTAAGCAGCGCCTTAACACCGAGTGGAATTACGCCTTTATTGGCCCGAAAATATATCACTTTTACTGCACAGGATTCTAAAGTAGCTTACCTGCACATTTGTGAGGGCGCCACACAATTAGCAGATGGCAGAAAAAATGACTCAACCGGAAAACTGATCAGTTACCTCGTGAGCGATTTTATTAAAGTGCTTACACCGTATTAATTTAGCAGATCGGCCATTTCTTTTTCTGTAGCCATACCATCCCTGCGCCAAATGGGTTTACCGTCTTTAAAAATAATAAATACAGGTAGAGCTGTTACTTTATAGGCATTTAAAATAGTTTGGTCCTTGCCACCATCAACTTTAAGGAGTGTAAATTTGCCTTTATTATTATCAGATAAACTTTTTAATACAGGTTCCATTTGTCTGCAGGGTGCACACCAGGCAGCGCCAAAATCAACAAGCACTGTTTTGGAAGCTACGATGCCCGCATTAAATTCTTCTAAGGTCAATTGTTTATCTGTACTGATACCTTCCAGTGCTTTATTGGCAGCACGCCAGGCCATAGTGCCTCCGGTAAGTTCATAAACATTAATAAAACCCGTTTTACGCATTTTATCGGCAGCGGCTCTGCTTCTTCCGCCCGAAAGACAATACACATAAACCGGTTTGCTTTTATCAATAAATGCGAGGCGTCGGTCAAATTCGGTTTTATCATTCCAGTTGGCCTGTAAGGCATTTTTAATGTGTCCCGAGAAAAATTCACCCGGTGTTCTTACGTCCAGTATCTGCACATCGGCATTGGCTGAAATTCCCTTTTCAAATTCATCGGCAGTTAAACTGCTTTTGGTTTGTGCCGTACAGGAAATCATGGTTACTAAAAATAAAAAGGTTGATAATAGACTATTAAAAAATTTCATAATGATGATTTTTGCGAATTTACTTTATTAATTCATTTAAATCGGCTGCCGAAACGGTTAATAAATTCACTTTAGGTAATCTTTTGGTAAGCGCTCTCCAGTTGGCATCAATTTTATAAATAGCTTGTAACATGTTAACAGCTTGTTTAATGTTTTTGTTATTGGCCAATGTGATAGCAGTCCAGTATTGCATTTCTAAGTTTTCGGGAAACATGTTCATAGCTGCACCATATTCTTCCATGGCCAGTTTCATATCATTTTTTTCAGTGGCCAGGTCACCTTTATCCATGTGTTCATAAGCACGGTATAATCTTAACAGCCTGTCTAATTCATCTAATGGGGCCTTGTTATCATCAACGCGCAGATCAATCAGGCGGTCTTTCCAAACTTGGCCTGTACCCCTTGATGCCACAACTAAAAGGGCAGCAGATTGTTTTCCCCGAATATCTCCACCAACTGATTGTGCGGCCTGCAAGCTTAATAAAACACGCTCTGCCAAAGGTTTTTCTGCGTTAGATTCGAAGGCCTTAGCCATGGCCTGGTTCACTTCGGCTGTCAACATCATATTACTTTGAACCGCATAATTTTTGCCAACTAAATGACCTGCAAAGTCTATACAGTTTTTACCGGTAAAGGCATTCACATTACCATTTACATCAATCATGGCTACCTGTCTTACCTCTCTGCCTTCATCCAAAGCCAATAAGGTGGCCAGTGCATCCGAGGCCGTTTTTCCCTGTTTCATCAGTTCCAATCCGTTTCCACCATAACTTTTATTTACAAAAGATTGTGTGGCCACTACGCCTACACCGCCTTCGCCCCAGCTTACGGCCGTGCCAACACTAAACCAATGGCTTTGTACACCCACGGCCATTTCGCCGGTCATTTCATCCCGGGCTACAATTGAAAAAGTATGTGCAAAGCCAGCATCCTTTTTAAAAAACTGGGCAGATACCTGAGACTGAAAAGTTAAGCCGGTAAATAAGAGTAACCATATTATTTTCATAACTGTTATTTTAAAAAATGGCAAAATGATTTTATAAACAACCTAAGCGGCCACCATCTACCGGTAAATTAATACCATTAATGTAAGCAGCAGCCGGGGAGCATAAAAAGGCCACTGCTGCACCTAATTCCTCCGGTTTACCGATCCGGCCTACAGGTATTTCAGAAACCAATTGTGTCATGATCTCGTCTTCAGAAACGTTGGCTGCTTTTGCTTTTGACGAAATAACATAATCGGCTCTTACTGTTTTAGTAAATCCGGGCAATACATTATTAACTGTAATACCAAATGGCCCCAGTTCTGTTGCCAGAGTTTTTGCCCAGTTGGCTACTGCCGCCCTGATGGTATTGCTTACACCCAAACCTGCAATGGGATTTTTAACTGAAGTGGAAATAATATTGATAATTCTCCCAAAACCGGCTTCTTTCATGCCCGGCACCACAGCAAGGGTAAGATTATGGTTATTGATCAGATGGTTATTAAAGGCTGTCATAAAATCTTCGGCCCTGGCAGTTAATGCAGCACCACCCGGAGGCCCGCCGGTATTATTTACTAAAATGTGTATGCTATTTGTTTTGGTATAAGAATCAATAACTGATTTTACGGCATGCGGATCGGCAAAATCGGCAACTAAATAATCATGTTGCTGGCCTTTGGAATGATCCAATAATTTAAGGGTATCATTTAATTTATGATCATTACGGGCCAATAAAACAACGCGACAACCCAATAAAGCAAGTTCAATAGCACTGGCTAAGCCAAGCCCCTGTGTGCTTCCGCAAACAAGTGCGGTTTTATCAGTCAGATCAAGGTTCATGTAAATGATTTGTATAAAGCTACTATAAAAATGATTTCCTGAACCCTTGTTGATCTTTATTCTTTTAAAACCCGCTTAGAAGTGCCTGATTATTTATTTGGTATTTGATTGCGGATAACTTTTTTCTTCAGCATATCATTGAGTATCCGCAAGCCGTTATCATGTGCCAGCATATCGGTTGTAAAAGGATCAAATGATTTGGTTCGTACGGTATAAACCAGCCTGTTTTCGGCAACTTCAAATACATGGCTTTCCCAAAAATAGGTGGTGGTACTGATATAATAACCCGGTGTAAAAACCTTTTCATAAACCGTAGAATAATATTTATCCAGGTTGTTATCATTGTTCATTGGTTGAGCCGTTACGGCTGCCGGATAATAGCGTTCTTCTTTTTCTGTATTAAGTAGTGCCAGCGTAATAACTGCATCAACACCTGTTTTACTGAATTCGCTTACAATCTCATTTTCGGTTAGCTTTTTGTAGGCTTTTGATTGGTAAACCTCCAGTGAAGAAATGGCATGGTAGCCTTTACTGATGAGGTCATTTACAAGGTGTGTTTCCATTTGCTTTCGGATGCTGCTGTCCTTTTCCGGAACAATGCCCCAAACCATCACATTATGATAAGGTTTTGTTATGGCATTTTCTGCTCTCCATGAATACGATATTTTTGTAGAGCTGCATGAAAAAATAAGTATAGTTGCCAGTAAGGAAATCCATATTTTAGTGTGTTTCATAGTATTAATTTTCTTAAAATTAAACTGGCATTAATTTAAAAACTATGATATACAGCATTACAAAAAGTAATATCTGTCATAAAATCGGTTAGTTCATTTTTTCTTTTCTTTTTGCGCACATTTTCTAACGGATTGTGGATAATTCATCCTGTATAAAAATCCCGTCATTCAGTTATATTCGCAGCATTAAAAGGGTTAATCTGTTATATGCATATCCCTAATTCTGGTTAAACAAATTAATAAATTAATGTATTAACCAATTAACGTATCAAATACAATAATGGCAGAGAACGAAAACTACGATTATAATGAGGAATCGATCCGCAGTCTCGACTGGAAGGAACATATTCGACTTCGACCCGGTATGTATATCGGAAAACTGGGCGATGGGAGTAGTCCTGATGATGGTATTTATGTTTTAATGAAGGAAGTTATTGATAATTGCATTGATGAACACACCATGGGTTATGGCAAACATGTTGATGTAAATATTAAGGACAAGACCATTACCATTCGTGATTATGGACGTGGTATTCCACTTGGTAAAGTGGTGGATGTGGTGAGCAAAATAAATACAGGAGCCAAATACGATAGCAAGGCTTTTCAAAAAAGTGTAGGCTTAAACGGCGTAGGTACAAAAGCGGTTAATGCCTTAAGCCATTATTTTAAAGTAACGGCATTTAGGGATGGGAAAGAAAAAACAGCCGAGTTTGAAAGAGGGGTATTAACGCAGGATTACAAGGAGGCCAAAACAACAGAAGATAATGGCACATTGGTAACTTTTGTACCTGATGAAAAAATATTTAAGAACTTTCATTTTGTTCAGGAATACCTGGATAACCAATTTTGGAATTATTGTTACCTGAATGCGGGATTGGTTATGAACCTGAATAATAAAAGGTTTGTCAGCAAGAATGGTTTACTGGATCTGTTGCAACGCAAAACCAATGAAGATGAAATTCGTTACCCAATTATTCATTTAAAAGGCGAGGATATCGAAATAGCCTTAACGCATGAAAATGATTATGGTGAAGAGTATTACAGTTTTGTTAATGGTCAGTTTACTACCCAGGGCGGTACCCATCTGGCAGCATTCAGAGAAGGGTATGTAAAAACCATCCGCGAGTTTTACAAAAAAGATTATGAGGCTTCTGATATCCGTGGAAGTGTTTGTGCAGCCTTAAGTATACGGGTTCAGGAGCCTGTATTTGAAAGTCAGACCAAAACAAAACTGGGTTCACAAACCGTGTATGAAGGCGGCCCGTCTATGCGCAATTTTATTGGCGATTTTTTAGGTAAAGAGCTCAATAACTTTTTGCATAAAAATCCCGAAACAGCGGATGCCCTAAAAAAACGTATCGAGCAAAATGAACGTGAACGTAAAGATATTGCAGGGATTAAAAAACTGGCCAATGAAAGAGCTAAGAAAGCTAACCTGCACAATAAAAAATTACGAGACTGCAAATTTCATTACAATGATGAAGCGTCGGGCAAAGACAAAGATAAAATTGCCGAGAAACAGAAAGAGAGTACCATTTTTATAACCGAGGGCGACAGTGCCAGCGGCAGCATTACTAAGGCACGCAGTGTAGACACCCAGGCGGTATTTAGTTTGCGTGGTAAACCTTTGAATTGTTATGGGTTGACTAAAAAAGTGGTTTACGAAAATGAAGAATTTAATCTGCTGCAACATGCTTTAAATATTGAAGAAGGCTATGAAGGCCTTCGGTATAATAATATTGTGTTTGCTACCGATGCGGATGTGGATGGTTTACATATCCGATTACTGTTGATGACCTTCTTTTTGCAATTTTTCCCCGACCTAGTAAAGAACGGACATGTGTATATTTTGGAAACGCCTTTATTTCGTGTACGAAATAAACAGGAAACCATTTATTGCTATACGGAGCAGGAAAAACAAGCCGCTACACTAAAACTGGGTAATAAGCCAGAAACCACACG
>CANKNL010000194.1 GCA_947483345.1 Chitinophagaceae bacterium
ATTCTTTCGCTTAATTCCAACCAGCGCATTTCTTTTTCGTCGAGAGATTGTACAATGTTGCTGATTCGTTCAGCTGCTTTTTGTAATGCATCATAATCCATACCGCCGGCATTCATTTTTTCTTCCAATGTTGTTTTTTCTTTTTGCAACTCCGGAATTTCTTTTTCAAGTTGTTCAAACTCGTGCTTTTCTTTAAAACTTGGTTTGCGTTGTTGGTTGTTCGTTGTTGGTTGTTCGGTTTTTATTTCAGAAGTCTGCTTTGTTGTTATCGCTCCTCGGTCAACGGCCAACGATTCACGGTCAACCGCTGCTTTGTATTCACGGTATAAAGTATAGTTTCCCGGAAAATCTTTAATCACCCCATCGCCTTCAAAAGCAAAGAGGTGATCAACCATGCGGTCCATAAAATAACGGTCGTGACTTACAATTAAAATACAACCGGGAAAATCTAATAAAAATTCTTCCAGCGTTCTTAATGTCTGCAGATCCAGATCATTGGTCGGTTCATCTAATATTAAAAAATTAGGGTTGAGAAAAAGTATGCTCAGTAAATGCAGCCGGCGTTTTTCGCCACCACTTAATTTGCTCAATGGTGTGTATTGCTGTTCAGATGCGAATCCAAATTTCTCCATAAACTGTGTGGCCGAAATTTTACCACCATCGGCCAAAGGAAAAAATTCGGCAAAATCTTTTACATAATCAATAGCCCGTTTGTCTTCTTTGTATTGTAATCCTTCCTGATTAAAATTGCCGAAAACTACTGTGTCGCCATGGTTAACCTTGCCACTGTCGGGCATTTCCTGCTGCAAGGCAATTTTTAAAAAGGTTGATTTACCAATACCGTTCTTGCCCACAATGCCAATGCGTTCGCCTCTTTTAAAGGTGTAATCAAATCCTTTTAGAATTATTTTATCACCATAACTCTTGTTAATTTTTTTCATCTCCAGAACCTTGCCGCCCAACCTCGTCATCTTCACCTGTAAACTTACATCTGTTTCTTCCTTACGCTGGCTAACCCGGTCTTCAATATCTGCAAAAGCATCTTGCCTTGATTTTGATTTGGTGGTGCGTGCCTTGGGTTGTTTACGCATCCACTCCAGTTCTTTCCGAAAAATATTTTTATCTTTTTGCAGTTCGCTGGCCTGCACTTCCTGGCGCAAACTTTTTTGCTCTAAAAAATAATCATAGTCGCCCTTGTAAACGTAAATCTTTTCATCGTCCATTTCTAGGATCTCATTACAAACAGCATCCAAAAAATACCGGTCATGCGTAACACAAAGCAGGGTTACTTTTTGTGCCGATAAATAATCTTCCAGCCATTCAATCATCTGAACATCCAGGTGGTTGGTAGGCTCATCCAGTATCAATAAACACTTTCCTTCATGTAACTGGGCTTCAATCAATGCCTGTGCCAATGCAACCCGTTTGCGCTGGCCACCGCTCAAATTTTTAACCGGCTCATTTAAATGGTGCAGGTTTAGTTTACCCAAAATTTGTTTCAGTTCACTTTCAAAACTCCAGGCATTCAATTCATCAACCTTGGCCATCAGGTCGGTAAGCTTTTCAATATTGTTTTCTTCCTGTTCCAGACACATTTCATATTCTTTTACCACTTTCACTACCGGGTTGTCCATCTTTAACACGTTATCCCAAATGCTTTTCATTTCTTCAAAAGCAGTATCCTGCTGCAGCATCACTACTTTAATGTCTTTGTGTACCCAAAGTGTACCACTGTCGGCCGTATCAAGCCCGGCTATAATTTTTAATAAGGTAGATTTGCCGCTGCCATTACGGGCCACCAGCGCAATTTTATCTCCTTCTTCCACATAAAAGGAAATATTTTTAAAAAGGGTTCTTATGCCAAACGATTTGGCCAGATTCTCAATTGAAGCGTAATGCATAGTCGGCAAAGGTAAAGGAGTAAATCGTTTGCCGGGTTATTGATTTCGGTTTTGAACCGTTATTTTTGTCTGTCATCCTGAACGACAGTGAAGGATCTCATCTTATTTGTTCTATAATTTACCTGTTCATGAATTTTTTAAAGTTGATAAAAGCAGAATCATATACAAAGGGTATGGTGCTTTCTGTTATATTCAACATTATCTCCAAGGGCATTCTTTTTCTGTTAACCATCATTATAGCCCGGTATTTTGGGAGCAATATTAAAACCGATATTTATTTTTTTGTATTTGCTGCCATGGTCTTGTTTTCGGGCTTAATCAATAATATGGATACAGCCGTGCTCATTCCCGAATCGATGCGGCTGCGGGTAAAGGAAGGTGATGATAAAGCAGCAGCTTTCTTAAATTATTTTTTACTGATCTATGTCATCATTGGACTGTTGTTTACGGTTATGATGTATTTTTTTGGTGCTACGGTATTCGGGTTGATATCAAAATTTTCGGAAGCAGATATGCGTACTTACCATAATTATTTTTGGCTGGGATCGTTGTTTTTTATTTTTATGGTGCTTACCAATCTCATTAATGCCATATTAACATCTTTAAAATATTTTACCATACCCATGCTCATCAGCAGCATCAACAGTATCGTGGTTATTGCCGCCATTTTCTTATTTAAAGCCAATTATGATGTGTTGAGTATTTTCATAGGCGGGTTGATGGCTTATGCCATAAACCTGATCATATTATTGGTTGTATTAAAGACCATAGCCGGATGGCATTTTAATATGGGCGTATCCGGACTATCAAAAAAAATCGGCCGCGATATTTTATATGCCGGGCTGGGTCAGGTTACAACCGTTGCCGGTAGTATGTTACCGCTGTATTTGCTGAGTGGTTTTGGTAGCGGCATCATTAGTGTTTTGAATTATGGTAAAAATATCGCCGACATACCCAACACCCTGCTAACTTCGCAATTGGCCAATGTAAGCGGGATTAAATTAAATGAACAGGTTGCCCAAAAAGATTATTCGGGTATGAATGCAACATTTTTAAGCACATCAAAATTTTTAGTATTTATATTGGTACCGGTCGGCTTTTTTCTGTTTGTTTTCGCCGAGCCTATCATCCACCTGTTTTATGTGCGAGGAAACTTCGGTGCTGTTGCAGCGGAAGGAGCAGCTGTTTTTATGAAACTTCTGGCTGTAACAGTTTTCAGTATCGCCATAAATGCCATGGTTACCAGAATATTTATCGCCAAACAGGCCATAAAGCAGGGGTTTATTTATCAGTTGATCATGAGTTTGATTTTGATGCTTTTAATTTGGGGCTTTGTTAACATTTATGGGCCATATGGGTATGGCTATGCTATAATTACTTTAAATGTCCTGAATATTGCCGGTATGTTCTTTAGTTGCCAAATCATTGCACCGGAAATTAATTATGCAATGTTGATCAGATATACGGGCATCATCATTTTGATAAACGGCCTAATAGCGGCAGTCATGTATTTTATTTCGGCCTGGTTGCCAATGGCCGGGATATTTAAAATGCTGATTTTAATTAGCTGTTGGCTATTTATTTTAGGCGTCATTAATAAAGTCTGGAAACTCGAATTTAATAGGTTACTCATATTTAAGAAAGACACTGTAAGTTGACCAATAGAAATAAAATAAAATTGTTAATCATTACGCCCAGCCTGCAATGTGGCGGTTCCGAAAAATTTGTTTCGCTATTGTGTAATCATATCAATACCCAACAGTTTTTGGTTTGCCTGGTTGTTGTTAATAACAGCAGGCCTTTTTATCAAATAACCAATCCGGCAATTGACATGATTGACCTGAAGAAGAACCGGGTACTGTTTTCATTACCCGCTATTAAAAATGCAGTTAAACAGTTTAAACCGGATATTATTTTTTCAACGGCCAATCATTTAAATTTATATCTGGCTGTTTTTAAAAATCAGATTAGTAATAAAATAAAATTTGTTGCCCGGGAAGCCAGTATTGTAAGCATCAATAGTCAGCAGGCAAAAATGCCCGGTTTGTATAATTGGCTAATAAAAAAATTTTACAACCGGTTTGACCGCATCATCTGCCAATCGGTTTATATGCAACAGGATCTGGTAAGTCAATATAAAATGGCGGCCTCTAAAACAACTATAATTTATAATGCCACTCAGGAAATAGTAAGGGGTCCAATTTGTCATACTGAACAAACAATTGATCAGGTTTATAAATTTGTAACGGTATCAAGATTGTCTGTTGAAAAAGGTATTGAAAGACTGATACAGGCTGTGGGCCTGTTATCTCTGCCTTTTAAATATTACATTATTGGCGAAGGACCCAAAAGAAAAGAGTTGCAAAAACTGATCAATGAATTGCAGTTACAGGAAAAAATATTTTTAGTGGGAGAAAAACCTGATCCCTTTACCGGCATGGAAGATGCAGACCTTTTTTTATTGGGCTCTTATTATGACGGGTTTCCCAATGTGTTACTGGAAGCCGGGGCGCATGGGTTACCGGTTATAGCATTTAATGCACCGGGCGGTATTGCTGAAATAATTATTGAAGAAGCTAACGGATTGCTTGTTGAGGATAATGATATCATCGCTTTTGCCTCAGCAATAAAAAAAGGGCTGGTGGCCAATTTTAACCGAAATGAAATAATAGAAACCACTAAAAATCGGTTTTCGATAAACGTTATTGTTCCTACAATAGAGAATTTATTTTTACAGCTTACCGAAAATAAATAACGGATATTTGTACCGCTGAAAAAGAAAAATGAAAACGCATGAATGGCATTAAGCCCAAACTGTTAATTTTTATAAATACACTACAAACCGGGGGTGCCGAACGGGTGGTGTCGTTGCTGCTGAGCCATTTAAAAGATGATTTTGAAATTCATCTGGCGTTATACAGTAACTATGTTGACTATGCCATTCCTCCCGAAATAAAAATACTTGACCTGCAACAGCCGCTGTTGCAAAATAAAATAATCCGGTTTTTAAAATTGCCGCAAATATCCCTGCGGGTTTACCGCTACTGTAAAAAAAATAAGATCAATAATTCCGTTGCATTTTTATACAGGCCCTGTTATATCAATGCCATCATGAAAAATTTTTTGGGATATCGGGGGCACGTGATCATGTGTGAAGGCACACACCAAACTACTATGCAGGAAAGCCATTCAGTTATTTACCGGTTATTTTCCAAGTTTATGGTGATGTACGCCTATAAAAGGGCCGATCTGATTTTGGCAAACTCCTATGCCATACAAACCGACCTCATCGAAAATTTTAAAATTAAAACACCGGTTCGGGTCATTTATAATCCGGTTGATCTGCAGTTTATTAAAACACATGCAGCCGAGTTGCCCGATTTTATTTTTGAAAAAAATATTTTTCATTTTATTACTGTTGGTAATTTACGAAAAGAAAAAAACCAACTTTTGTTGATACAGGCTTTTTTTATTTTAAAAAATCTGCCGTGTAAACTGTTGATTGTTGGCGCAGGTGTTATGGAGGAAGAGTTAAAACAAAAGGTAAAAGACCTGGGTTTAATGGACAAGATCATCTTTTGCGGCTTTGATAAAAACCCCTTTAAATATGTAAGTCGCAGCGATTGTTTTGTGTTAAGTTCCAATGTAGAAGGGTTCCCCAATGTTTTAATTGAGGCGCTGGCCTGTGGCAAGCCGGTAATTTCTACCGATTGCAGCTCGGGCCCAAGAGAATTGCTGGCACCTGCTACCGACCTGCATCACCGGGCACTTAATACTTTTGAAATGGGTGAGTATGGTATATTAACACCCGTTAAAGATGTCATCTCCCTGGCTAATGCCATGAAAAAAATGTATGAAGATGCGGGCTTATGCAGTCAGTTTGCTGCCAAAGCGGCCAAAAGGGCCGAGC
>CANKNL010000195.1 GCA_947483345.1 Chitinophagaceae bacterium
AAAGCGGCTCTTTCTTTTGTTAATGCGTCTTTTGGTGTTTTATACAATATGGTCAACTCCTGCTGTTTCAACATTTTCTTTTTTTCATTGTCCAGCGATGTTTGCAGTTTTATTTCCTTATCAAACATATACAGTACTGCCGGCTGTGCCATAAAAGTGCCAATGGTTAGTGCCAGTAAACCCCTGAATAAAAGTGGTGCTAATCTTTGCTTATTGAATTTAGTGATGCCTTTTATTAATGCCCGATCGATGGTAAGAATAATAAAACCCATAAACAAACCCAATACAATAGCCAGAACAACAGAGTCGATAATGGTGCTGAAAAAATAGGTCCAGGTAAAGCTTGCAAATGCCCAGGTGGCTAAAACCGTCATGCCAATAATGCTGTAGCGGTTTCTATCAATGACCGAATCCACTAATATTTCCTTTTCGGCAGTTGATAACCACCATAACAACCGGGTAAACGGATTAAGGGTATATGATTCCCTTTGGGAAACAGTCATGCTTTTTTTCATGATATGATATAATTAAATGATACTTTAGACGATGCCTATATTTTTGAGCATCGCCCTACTTAAAAAAATAGTATCGGCAGAGGAGTTGTGTTGAAGAGTTGCAAAATAGTGATTTTTATAATAATTTTCTGCCCTTATCCTTATTCATTTTATAAATGGCTGCAGTTTAACAGTTTGTTACATCTGGCTGTTAAACGGCGCTTGTAAAAACCCGTCTATTACTTTATCTTTGCAGCCGCGTTACTAATAGTTTTTTTTTAAAACTACTAATATAATAAAATGAAGAAAATTTTTAATGTGCTAATAGTGTTGTTGGCCATGATTTTTACAGCAAATGCACAAGCTCCAAAGGGCATGGGTAGTAGTGATCCGGAAGCAAAGAAAATTTTAGATGCCGTTAGTGCAAGGTTTAAAACTTTTAAATCTGTACAATCCAATTTTACATTAAAAATAGAAAATGCATTGAATAAGGTTTTAGGAAATAAAACCGGCACGCTTTATATGAAAGGTACCAGGTACCGCATTAAAGTTTCGGGACAGGATATTTTTAGTGATGGCAGTAATGTATGGACAGTAGATGCCGCTGCTAAAGAAATAACGCTTACTAAATTAGATCCATCCAATAATACAATAACCCCACAAAAACTGTTTACCAATTTTTACGATAAGGATTTTTTATATAAATTAAACAGTGATGCAAAAGGTATTCAGGAAATTGAATTAACACCCATTGACAAGAGTAAACTTTTTCATAAAGTGATCGTATTTATTAATAAAGCAGCAAAGACCATTACATCAACTAAAATATTTGAGAAAGCCGGTAACCACTATACTTACACCGTAAGTGGCATGAATACCTCAACAATAATACCGGATGCCACATTTACATTTAACCAGAAAAATTATCCGGGAATGGAGTTGGTTGATTTAAGGTAGGGCATCACCCTAACCCGGCCCCACTATCTCCCCCATCGGTAAGAATCATTTTGTATTCCGGCCAGGTCAAGCACCCGGTCTACAACGGTTGCCGCTACTTCTTCAATGGTTGTTGGTTTACTGTAAAAAGAGGGTGTAGCCGGACAAATTATCCCGCCCGCAAGTGTAATGGTTTCCATATTACGAATATGAATGAGATTATAGGGTGTATCTCTTATTACACAAATTAACTTTCTTCTTTCTTTTAAAATAACATCCGCAGCACGGCTGATCAAATCGTTTGATATACCCGAAGCTATCCTTCCCAAAGTTCCCATGCTGCAGGGTATGATGATCATGGTATCATATTGACCCGAGCCCGAAGCAAAAGGTGCACTAAAATCCTGTTGAGAAAAATGATGTAGTTTATTGTCTACATAACTGTCGTTATTTAGCTCAATCTGCCATACGGCTTTGGCATTTTCTGTCATCACCAGACTTAACTCCGCCAATTGATTAGCATACAATTGCAGCTTATCAATTAACAATTTGGCATAGATAGAGCCACTGGCTCCGGTTACTGCAATAACAATTTTTTTTTTCATATTCCCGTTTGTTCATTAAATCTATAAAACAAAAACAGATGCAAAATTTTTTCCGGCTGATACTGGTGATACTAATTCTACTCTTTATTATTACTACTACTTAAAAGTTACCAAAAGTATACAATCTCCGATAAGTTTTTTTAGTTCAATTATTTAATTACGCCATTTGTCATTCAAAATTGTAATTTACCAATTCAATTTTTTGAATGACAGCACCAATATTACAGCGACGTTTAGGCTTATTTCAATCTACCGTTATCAACATGATTGATATGGTAGGTATTGGTCCGTTTGTAACCCTTCCAATTGTAATGGGTTTAATGGGTGGCATGTTTTTATATGCCTGGATAGCAGGCGCTGTACTATCGTTAATTGATGCCATGATCTGGAGCGAATTAGGAGCTGCTTATCCTTTAGCAGGGGGTAGTTATAACTTTTTAAAAGAGGCATATGGCAAAAATGGGTTAGGCAAAATGATGAGCTTTCTCTATGTTTGGCAAACTATCATACAGGCGCCGCTTGTGGCCGCCTCTGCAGCCATCGGTTTTTCGCAATACTTAGGATATCTTATTGAGTTAGGCCCATTACAGCAAAAACTGGTTTCTGCTGCTGTTATTGTAGTCGTTACCATCTTATTATACCGTAAAATAGACAGCATTGGAAAAATAGCAGTTTTACTATGGACCGGTGTGATACTAACCATTGGCTGGATCATAATAGGTGGCATTGCCAATGGCCATTTTTTCCAACCCTTAAAAGACATCAACACCGATTTTAGCTGGGGTCAGTTGGCCTCTTTTGCATTCGGGCAGGCTTGTATCAAATCCATATATAGCTACCTGGGTTATTACAATGTTTGTCACTTAGGTGCTGAGATAAAGAATCCCGGAAAAAACATACCCCGCAGCATGTTCATCTCAGTAATAGGCATTGCTATTTTATACATTGCCATGAACATGAGTGTTAGCAGTGTTATCTCCTGGCAGGAAATAAAACACTGGCAGGATGCCGGCATCAATAGTTTTGTGGTTAGTACTTTTATTGAACGGCTGTATGGTTTCACTGCCGCAAACACAATTACAGTGATGATATTATGGGTAGCCATGGCGTCATTGTTTGCTGTAATGCTTGGGTATTCAAGGGTGCCTTACGCGGCAGCTATTGACGGCACATTCTTTAAAATATTTGGTAAACTGCACCCCACCCGAAACTTCCCTTATGTGTCATTACTTGTGTTAGCTGCATTTGCTTTTGTTTTCAGTATGTTGTTCAGGATGAGTGATGTGATCAGTGGTATATTAGCCATGCGTATCATGGTACAGTTTATAGGACAGGCTGTGGGCGTAGTTATTTTGCGAAAGCGAAATGGCAGCGATCATCTACCTTATAAAATGCCTTTGTACCCTTTACCGGTTATCTTAGCAATTGCCATGTGGTTATTTGTTTTTTATTCAACAGGGTTTGCAGTTATCAAATCATTTTTAGTTGTTATTGGCTCCGGCATATTAGTTTATTTTATGTATGCAAAACTACAGTACCAATGGCCATTTAAAACTAAAGTCGCCCTAAACATAGATGAAGAAATTAAAAAAACAGGTGATTAGTTTTTACAGATCTGGTAATTGATCAATTTCAGAAACCTTATTTTTTCTCAAATTTAAAGCCCTACAATAAGTGCCATTTGTAATAACCAGGTACGGCACATTCAATGTTATATTATATCTTAAAACCTGGTTTAGTACAGTTTTATCCAATGGCACTGTCATCTCTTTACATTCAATAATCATCCAGGGTTTTGTATCACGGTCATACACTACGATATCAAAGCGCTTTTTTAATTCCCCCAGTTTTATTTCTTTTTCAACAGCAATTAAAGATGCCGGATATTTTTTTGTTTGGGTAAGATATTGCAGAAAATTTTGCCTTACCCACTCTTCGGGCGTAAGCACAATCCAACGTTTACGACATTCATCAAAGATGAATTCCTTCCCTTGCTCTGCTTTTATTTTGGGCTGGTATGGCGGATATTCAATTTTGATCATTTGCATTTAATCAACCGAAGGCTGAGAATTTTGTATCTTTAATGTTATAGTGAATTAAACGGAAAGATATGAAGACAAAAGAAGAAATAGTTAACAACTGGTTACCAAGATATACCGGTGAAAAATTAGAAAATTTTGGGCAATACATTTTACTTACCAATTTCAGTAATTACGTAAATATGTTTGCCGAATGGAATCATGTGGAGATCGTGGGTGCCGACAGGCCCATGCAATGCGCTACCGCTGATAATATTACCATTATTAACTTTGGTATGGGCAGTCCGGGCGCCGCCACCATCATGGATCTGTTAACTGCGCTGGAACCTAAAGCCGTTTTGTTTTTAGGCAAATGTGGCGGTTTGAAAAAAAGAAATAAAATTGGTGATCTGATACTGCCCATTGCTGCCATCAGAGGCGAAGGTACCAGCAATGATTATTTTCCTCCCGAAGTGCCGGCCCTACCTGCATTTGCCTTGCAGAAAGCCATTTCAACAACCATCAGGGATACCTCATGCGATTACTGGACAGGTGTATGCTATACCACCAACCGCCGGGTTTGGGAGCATGATGAGGTTTTTAAAGAGTACCTGCAACAGGTAAGGGCTTATGCCATTGATATGGAAACAGCCACTATTTTTACAGTTGGCTTCTACAATAAAATTCCAACAGGTGCCTTGCTGTTGGTGAGCGACAGCCCCATGGTACCCGAAGGCGTAAAGACAGAAGAAAGCGATAAAAAAGTTACCACCGAATTTGTTGAACGGCATTTAAAAATTGGTATTGATTCTTTAAAGCAATTGATCAATGACGGGTTAACAGTAAGGCATCTGAAGTTTTAATCATCCGGAATGACGCCACTGCTCACTATAAAAAATCTGTGCATCAAATTTAAAAATGACGCTGAATTTAATACAGCTGTAAATAACAATTCATTTGATGTAATGCCCGGCGAACTGGTTGCTATTGTTGGTGAAAGCGGCTCCGGCAAATCGGTAACAGCCTTATCCATTTTACAATTATTACCAAAACAGGCTGTTGTTACCGGTGAAATTTTATTTAATGAAGAAGAGCAGGTTGACCTGTTAAAATTAAAAGATAATAGAATAACTGAAATCCGTGGCAATAAAATTGCCATGATCTTTCAGGAACCCATGACTTCGCTGAACCCTGTTTTTACCTGTGGTTACCAGGTGATGGAAGCGATCCAGTTACATCAAAAAGTAACAAAAGAAACGGCCAGGCAAAAAGCCATTGAACTTTTTGAAAAAGTAAAATTACCTGATCCGGTAAATTTACTCAACCGCTATCCACACGAACTCAGCGGCGGACAAAAGCAACGGGTAATGATTGCCATGGCCATGAGTTGCAACCCTGCCCTTTTGATTGCCGATGAACCCACTACTGCATTGGATGTGACTGTTCAAAAAACAATACTGGAACTAATCAAGTCATTACAGCAACAAAATAATATGGGTGTGATTTTTATTACACACGACTTTGGTGTTGTAGCTGATATAGCTGAAAAGATTCTGGTGATGTACAAAGGCGAAATTGTAGAACAAGGCAACGCTAAAAGCATTTTACTGGCACCACAACATCCTTACACAAAGGCTTTACTGGCCTGCAGGCCGGCTGGAAAAACAAAAGGTATGCGATTGCCTGTTGTGAGTGATTTTTTAGAGAAGGAGATAAGTCAAAAGTTAAAAGTTAAAAGTCAAA
>CANKNL010000196.1 GCA_947483345.1 Chitinophagaceae bacterium
TAGATCACAAAGCCGTCCGGTATAATGGCTCTTTTTTTAACCACCACAATGCCGTCTTTAACTGTATAATAGGCATGGTCTGTATCAGCTAAATGAGCCCCACCGGTAATGCTTACATTATTCCCAATGTGACAATCCTTATCTACAATAGCATTTTCAATTTTACAATTCTCCCCTATGCCGAGTTTGGGAACACCTCTTTCAAGTGAATGACTCATTTCTAAAATGGTTTCATAATAATCACTTCCCATAATGTACGAACTGATGATCTCTGTTCCTTTTCCGATCCGGGTTCTAATACCAATGACACTGTTCACAATTTTTGATGCATCAATTATAGAGCCTTCGGCCAAAATACTGTTTACAACCATTGTATTACCAATTTTCATGGGTGGTAACATGCGGGCACGACTGTAAATAGCTTTGGTATTATCAAACAGATTGAAGGGCGGGATTTCGAGCGTTAAAGCCAGATTGGCTTCATAAAAAGAATAAATATTTCCAATATCCGTCCAATATCCGTCATATTGAAAACTGACTACCTTTTTTGTGTTGATGGAGTCAGGAATGATTTCTTTTCCAAAATCTGTAGCATCCTTTTTATCCACCAGCAACTGGTTAAATAAAAGTTCACGATTAAAAATATAAATACCCATTGAAGCCAGATATTTTCGACCCTGCAATTTCATATCTTCTCCTGTATCACTCTCCCATTGGGGCAATAATTCTTTAGCCGGCTTTTCAATAAACGACGTGATGAAGTTATCGGCATCCGATTTCAAAATACCGAATTCGGGTGCTTCTCTATCTGCTACGGGTATCGTTGCAATTGATATATCGGCGCCTTTATCAATATGATTTTGAAACATCTCTCTAAAATCCATTTGATACAATTGATCCCCGCTTAAAATTAATACATACTCAAAATCATTATTTTGAATATGCTTTAGCGATTGTCTTACGGCATCAGCCGTACCCTGAAACCAGCCTAAGCTGTCGGGGGTTTGCTCTGCAGCCAAAATATCTACAAAGCCACTGCTGAATGCGCTGAATTGATACGCGTTTTTAATATGTTTGTTTAATGACGCAGAATTGTATTGTGTTAACACAAACATGCGGTTAATATTGGAATTGATACAATTAGAAATGGGAATATCAACCAACCTGTATTTACCCCCAATGGGTACAGCCGGTTTGCTTCGGGTTGATGTTAAGGGATATAAACGGCTACCGGCTCCGCCTCCTAAAATAACTGCTAAAACTGATTTACTGATCATGTACGCTTACTTTTTTTGGATGGATGTATATAAGTTAATGTATTGTTCTGCACTTTTTTCCCAACTGTTATCTATCTGCATGATTTGTTTTCTGATGGCTGTAAGCCTTTCCTGATCATCATATAATTCAACGGCCCGGTGAATAGAATAAGTGATATCCCAAATATTGGCAAAATTAAAACGAATACCAAACCCATTTGGTTCACCAATATCTGTAACCGTATCTTTTAAACCACCTGTACTTCTTACCAAAGGAATAGTGCCGTACCGCAAAGCATACATTTGGTTAAGGCCACAAGGCTCTACCCTGCTGGGCATCAAAATAAAGTCGGCGCCGGCATACATCTGGTGAGCCAGTTTCTCATTATATCCGATTTTAGAATTATAATAACCTGCAAAATTTCCGGTTAGGTACATTAATTGATCTTCCACATTTTTATCTCCGCTTCCCAAAATTAAAAAATTCATTTTATTTCCCAACTGATTCAATGAATCTCTAATGGCCTGGGGTAATAAGTCTGCAGCCTTTTCACCTACCAGTCGCCCTATATAAATAAACAGGGGCAATGTATCATCGAGCATAAAATCTTTACAAAGTTTTTTCTTATTCAATAGTTTCCCCGATCCTGCATCTGTAATGGTATAGTTATCTAATATATACGTATCGGTTTGGGGATCCCATACTACAGTATCTATTCCATTTAAAATACCACTGCATTTATAACGTTCTGATACAAATAATTGTTCAAGTCCATTGGCTTCCTGTGTCAGTTCTTCCATATAGCTAGGACTAACAGTTGTTACCCGATCCACACATTTTACGGCACAGGCCAATGGGTTTATCATCATATTCCAATCCAGTAAACCCCATTGCCAGGTATCCCAATCCGGGATGATATTAGTGTTATCCCAACTCATCCAGCCTTGATATTGGGCATTGTGAATAGTTAATATGGTAGGTATATTTGCCAAATGCCGGTATGCAAAACAATGACGCATCATAAACGGTATAAGCCCCGCATGATGATCATGTACATGCACTGTATCGGGCCTGTGTTCCCAATGAGATAGCCAGTCAACAACGGCAATCTGAAAAGCAGTGAAACGTTGGGTATCATCATCATAACTATAAATATTTTCACGATCCAGCAGTCCGTAAATATCAACACAATAGAGATCAAAATCGAGTTTATTATGTTTTTCCTTGATGATGGTATAGTCATAATGTGTGCTACCCATCATAAACCCGCCCTTATGTTCTACGGTCCATTCATTATCATATAAAAATTTTGTACGGTGCATTGGTATTACCACTTTAGCAATATGCCCAAGTTGTTGCTGGTATTTGGGCAAAGAGCCCACCACATCTGCCAGCCCGCCAGCTTTGGCATAAGGGTAACATTCTGCACTAACATGTAAAATTTCCATCAATTTTTTTTAATGGGTTCAATTTACTAATCATTTGGCTGTTAACCAATTTGAATTGAAATATTTTTCACAATGCTTTTTTTATGCTATTTTCATCCAATCTAAAAATATCAATATGGCAACTCAACAAAACGATTTAATAACACCATTGGAAAATCAATCTGTAAAAGAAACCAATTATGGTGCGCTTGGCACTTTAGTAACGGTTTTCTTTTTTTGGGGATTTATTGCAGCTGGTAACAGTGTATTCATCCCTTTTTGTAAACACTATTTTCATTTAGACCAGTTTCAAAGTCAGTTAATTGATTTTGCTTTTTATACAGCCTATTACCTTGGGGCATTGGTACTTTTTGCCTATGGTGCTTTTGGCGGAAAAGATCTGGTTGGCAAATGGGGCTATAAAAAAAGTATTGTATATGGATTGCTTTTTTCTGCTTTAGGTGCTGCGGCCATGATCGTTGCTGTAAATGCAAATACATTTACCGGCATGCTGGTTGGTTTATTTATTGTTGCATTGGGTTTTTCTTTACAGCAAACCGCGGCACAGCCCTTTGCTATTTCTTTAGGCGATCCTGCAACAGGTACCAGCCGGGTTAACCTGGGTGGTGGTATTAACTCCTTTGGTACAACCATTGGCCCTATTGTAGTTGCCATTGCCTTATTTGGCAGTACAGCGGCCATTACTGATGAACAAATTGCCGCATTAAGTTTAAGTAAAGTCATTATTCTATATACTTGTGTAGGGGGATTATTTATTGCTGCTGCTGCATTATTTTATTTTTCTAAAAAAGTACCTGCCGGTATTTCTTCAGAAAAAGTTGAAAGTGGTACTAAGGCATTGTACACTTTATTAATAATGACAGGCCTCTTAATAATTATGTTTGTTCCGGTATTCAGTAGTTATAAAACTGATCCGGCTACTTTAACCGACACCGAAAAACATGGCTTAGAAGCTTACCGTTTAAAATGGTTATTAGGTGCATTGGCTGTAGTGGTGATCGGATTATTGGCAGCAAATATGACTGCCAGAAAAAAAGCAATCGGTTGGGGTGCTATGCAATATCCACAGCTGGTATTGGGTATGCTGGCCATATTTGTATATGTTGGTGTGGAAGTGGCCATTGGTAGTAATTTAAGCGAGTTGCTGAAACAACAGGAGTTTGGCGGCTTCCAGTCATCCGAAGCGGCTCCTTATATTTCTATGTATTGGGGAAGTTTAATGATAGGCCGTTGGGCAGGAGCCGTTTCAGCATTTAAATTATCGGATAATGCTAAACTATTATTACAGATCATTGTTCCATTAATTGCATTCGGGATTATTATTGGTGTTAATACTGTTGCACAATATGATATGAAACCCTTATATTATTATGTGGTTTGTGTTTTGATACAGATTGCTGCTTTTTATATCAGCAAAAATAAACCTGCCAGAACAATGCTGATATTTAGTTTACTGGCTGTAGTTGCTATGGTCATTGGTACTATGACTACTGGCACGATTGCTATTTATGCCTTTTTAAGTGGTGGATTATTCTGTTCTATTATGTGGCCATGTATTTTCACATTGTCAATTGCCGGATTGGGAAAATATACAACCGAAGGATCAGCCTTTTTAATTATGATGATCTTAGGTGGTGGTATCATCCCTCCTATTCAGGGTAAACTGGCAGATGTTATTGGTATACACCAATCTTATTGGGTTCCTGTAATTTGTTTTGCATATCTGGCATTTTTTGCCATTGCAGTTAAAGGCATACTAAAAAAACAAGGTATTGATTACGATGCGGCAGTTGAAAGCAGCGGACATTAATTTTAACTAACCGATTTAAAAAGTTTTATGATTGAAAAGTTTTCGGTAGGCATTGATGTAGGTGGCACAACCACCAAATTTGGCGTGGTTAACAGCAAGGGAGAAATACTGGAGCAAGACCGCATACCAAGCAATGAACATGAAGTGGTGGAGGATTTTATTGATGATCTGCATGCCAAATTAATGCCCATGATAAAAAGGGCCGGTGGCGTAAAGAACTTCATTGGTATTGGTATTGGAGCTCCCAATGGCAATATTTACACCGGCACTATTGAATATGCCCCCAATTTAAAATGGAAAGGCATTATTCCGATTGCGGAACTGATGAAAAAGAAGTTTAAACTTAAAACAAAGCTTACCAATGATGCTAATGCAGCAGCGATGGGTGAGATGATGTATGGTGCCTGTAAAAATATGAAACACTTTATTACCATCACATTGGGAACGGGCGTTGGCAGTGGCATTGTAATTGATGGAAAGATTGTTGTTGGTCATGATGGATTTGCCGGCGAACTGGGACATACGATCATTAGACCGGGAGGCCGTTTGCATAAAAGTACAGGAATGCTTGGCAGCCTTGAATCCTATGCATCTGCTACGGGTGTGCGGGAAACGGCTATTGAAATGCTGACACAACATCCCGAAGAACCCAGTTTATTGCGTAACTACAGCATTAATGAACTCACCAGTGAATCTGTTTTTGAATGTGCTATGCAGGGCGATAATATTGCTAATAATATTTTTGAATTTACGGGACAGATATTGGGTGAGTCTTTAGCCAATTTTGTGATGTTCTCTTCGCCATCAGCGATTGTACTTTTTGGCGGATTAACTAAAGCCGGCAACCTACTCTTAAACCCCACCCGCAAACACATGGAGGAAAACCTGTTGCCCATTTTTAAAAATAAAGTTAAACTGATCTTTAGCGAATTGAAAGAATCAGATGCAGCCATTTTGGGAGCCAGTGCCTTGGTTTGGGAATAACCTGGCAGAAACCGGGATGCTGGTCATTTTTTATTGATGATAAAAACTGCAGGTACTGCCCTTTCACCTTCTTTATCACTTGGTTTAATGGTTTCTTTTCCATTAATCAGCATACAACTGCTGCCACCGCCATCTAAGTTTAAAGCTTCCACACAACCCAGGTCAACTAATAATTGAGCTTGCTGTGTAAGTGTAGCTCCTTCTGCAATACCCGGAAAGCGGCCCTGGATAACCATTACAATCAACCGGCCATCTTTTGTATATCCCATGCAGGTTCGTGGA
>CANKNL010000197.1 GCA_947483345.1 Chitinophagaceae bacterium
CCAGGTATCAATATCCAGATCGAATTTGATACGGGATGAGCCAATGAAAACAGTTGCTTTGTCGGCAGGTTCATACACCATATCCCGGTTATGAGTCCATAATGCGGGATCGTCATAATAGGTCGTTTCAAAACCTTTATTACGCAGATGAAGTTCCCAGATGGCAACGGTAATAATAACCAATACCACTGCTAATATCCCTGCTTTTACTAAAGAAGACGTATTCATTTTAATTAAATTAATGAACAAAAATGTTGTTACTATGAATAGGAAATGGAAAGTGTTGTTAGTTGGTAGTATTCTGTTTTGCTTATCCTTTTTTATACCCGGGAGGTTATAAAACCGGAAAGCGAAAATGAAGATATAAAAAAGGAATTGAATTATAAAATAAAAAAAATCAGGCTGCCATCAATGGATTAGACTGCCTGATTTATTTTATTAAACAGGGATTAAAATATGTTCTATTTTGCCAGCAATTTGATAATATAACTAACACGCATAGCCATTAAACTAGTCGCCCGTTAGAGACTACCACTTTTTTACTGTCGCTATTTAGAAACGATGATCATGGCCAAACCAGCGATGTATAACAGCAACATCATATTCAATAATGGCTTAGTACCCGCGGGTGCTTTATCAAATTCTTTCCAGATATAAATCCCCCATAAGGCCGCAACGACTGTGGCTCCCTGTCCTAAACCATATGACACTGCGGGACCGGCTTTCCCCGAAGCAAGAATACTTAATGACATGCCGATACACCAAATGACCCCGCCAAAAATACCAACCAGATGGTCCTTTAATTTTCCCTTAAAATAATCTGCAAAAGAAACAGGCGCGCCCATAAATGGGAATTTCATTTGGATAGAATTAAAAAACAAACTACTGACCACCACACCAACTGCAAAAACTACCAGTGCAGTATAAGGAGTCAGCTTTCCTGCCTCAGGTACATTAAAATCGGCAACCATTGAACCGGCCACATATTTATAGAACAACCCCATTAAACAACCACTAACTACAGAAAGAATCAATCCTTTTTTAGATACCCCTTCTGTAGAATTGGTTTGCAATTTTTGATAAGCCCTGGCGTTTAGAATGATGGCCAATGCAATTAATGCCACCCCAGCAAATATCAATAAGGGGTTTCCCTGTGGAACTGAAATATAATTTACAATTACACCCAATACCAAAGCAATACCAATACCTACCGGAAAAGCAACACTCATACCTGCAATAGCGATTGCAGCAACCAACAGAATATTCGCCAGGTTAAAGATAATACCGCCTGCAAAGGCTGATAACATATTAGCCGTATCAGCCTGTTTAAAATCATCTAAAAATGCCCTGCCTGCACTGCCATTACTTCCCAAAGTAAAAGCAAGCACCAGCGTTGCCAATAAAATACCGAACCCGTAGTCCCAATAAAAAAGTTCGAACCTCCAGGTTTTGGTGGTTAGTTTTGTTGTGTTGGCCCAGCTGCCCCAGCAGAACATGGTTACCACACAAAGCATAATGGCCAGTCCGTAATTTTCTACAATAAACATAATGTTGGTTTTTACTTGATGATTAAATGATGTACTTATATTTCATGTCGGTATGGAACTGATGGTTGTGCACCCATCCTGGTAACCGAAATAGAAGCCGCTTCAATGGCAAAACCTATCGCCTGCTCCCAATCCATACCTTCGGTAATTGCAACGGCTAATGCCCCACTGAACGTATCTCCTGCAGCAGTGGTATCTACTGCTGTAACTATCGGTGCACTAATTTTAAATGTAAGATCCGCATTTTTAAAAAAGGCCCCTTGCCTGCCTAAAGTAATGACTACATTTTGAACTCCTTTTTTTAAAAATACATCTGCTGCAACTGACGCTGTAACCTCATCAGTTACAGTAACACCGGTTAGCAAGGCGGCCTCTGTTTCATTGGGCGTAACCAAAAATAAACCGTTAAGCAATGCATCACTCAATGCCTGTGCAGGTGCCGGATTAATGATTATTTTTTGATTATTGGCTTTTGCATCTATTGCTACGGCTTCAATGGTTTCCATTGGAATTTCCAATTGCATTAAAATGATGGCCGCTTCGGTAATATTTTTTACTGTCTCTATATCTGCAGGCAGCAGATTTGCATTGGCACCGGGTGCTACTACTATACAATTTTCGCCTTCTTCATTAACCATAATAATGGCTGTGCCAGAAGGTGCAACAGGATCTGTAAAAACATAGTCGGTATTGATGTTTTCTTTTTGCAATCCAGCGATGGTTTGCTTTCCAAAAATATCATCCCCCAGTTTTGCAACCAGTGTTACATGCCCTCCAAGTCTTGCTGCAGCAACAGCCTGGTTAGCACCTTTGCCTCCGGCGTGCATAAAAAATGTGCCTCCCATTAATGTTTCGCCCGGCAGGGGGAGTGATTTTGATTTCACAACCATATCGGTATTGGCACTGCCAATAACTATTATTTTATTTTTACTCATCCCCTTTCTTTTTTTATATTGATAGATCCCTATTTTATTTCTCGAAAGCCAATTTATACTGGCTGCTTTTTTTAGGTGCTGTTTTATAAATGATTGCTTCTGTGATATAAATATTTGAATGGCTTGAAGCCTTATTGCTATTACCAGTAACCACTAGTTTTATGGAATGCTTACCCGGCGTTAATTGTAACGCATGCCAAATGGTAATATTTCTATGTTCCTGTTGACTGTAATCAAAATAAGTGTCAATGTGCCTGTGTAATTTCCCATCCAGATAAATATCCGCTCTACCACCATCTTTTACCCAATTGCCCACAAGTGAAATACCAGTACCCTCAAAGGAAAATTCAAGCTCATCGCCTTTGGTATTTGAAACCATGGCTTGTTCTCTTTCGGTTTTGCCATCCCAGGATTTTTCTTTAAATGCACTCCAGTTGCCTTTAAACTTCCAATTTTCTTTTGAAAATATGGATACCTTTTTATCAAATACAACTTCAGGAAAAGCGTTTTCAAATTTTGCAGGCTTTATGACCTGAAGTGGCCAGGAAATCTTATCGCCCGTTATTTTTCCACCATTTTTCAGAATTAATTTTAAGGCATAGTTATACGTACTTTCTACAGCAGAGTTGAATGAATATGTGGTGTTAATAAAAACAGAATCCCCTACTGCTGTTACACCCTTTTGCATATCGGGAGGTAGATTGCTAAACCCTTTGATGACACCTAATACAGCCATGGCATTAGAAGGATTGCAGTCGGCATCCTGTCCGCAACGGGTAGTCACTTCCATCGTATTCATCGGGTCGCTTGCGCCATATAAAAGTCCCATGACAATAAAAGCGCCGTTAAACTTGGCATCGATATTAAAAGTTTCGCCTGCGCCGCAAAGATGGTCATAGCCCCATTTGTCCTGCAGTTGAGCCCATGCGGCTTTCCAATCATTAGGATAATTTTTATGCAGTGTAATGACATCGGCAACAATTTTTGCATAATCACTTTTTGCAGGGATTGATGTAAGCGCACTTTTAATTATAACAGAAATATCCTTTTCAAAGTAGGCCTGGGTATAAAGTGCAGAAAGAAAAATACCACCATATACGCCATCGCCATAATTCATGATGTGCCCTATTTTATCGGCCATTTTGGAAGCGGTATTGGGCATGCCGGGGCACATAAAACCCAAATAATCGGCCTCAATCTGAAAGTCGATATCATCGGCATGAGCATTAAATTCCGGACTACCTGAAGCGGGTGGAAAAATACCGTCGTAGTAATTTTTGCGGGCCTGCACATTGGCATGCCAAAGCATATAACCGGCTTTGGCAAACATTTCCTGAAACTTTTTAGCAGGGGCATCAATGCCATATTTATCCATTGTCATCATAAATGTAAGCTGTACATAAATATCATCCTGCCACATGCTCCCTTTGATATCATTCGGGGTCCACTTAATTGAATCATCGAAAGTTTTGTACTGTGCCCGAAATTCAACAGGTGCGCCATAAGTAACGCCAATCATTTTGCCTGCCCAGCCGCCCGCAATTTTATCTTTCAGCATTTGCTTGCTGATGGTACGCATTTTATTTTGTGATTGAATTTCGGTGTTACACAAAATGGCCATGCAAACAAGCCCCAGTAATTTTATGCTTTTCATAATTTTTGTTTTTCAAGTTTTCCAATCTTACTAATATGTTAAAGACTTTTCAGGTTATTTATTTTTTATGCTTACGGGCAACCAAACCCGCATATCGCCTTCTGTTTGACTGGCTTCGGCAAAAGGCACTAAAACTATTTTTTCATTATCATTTAAAATTTCCATTGAATAAGCCTGTTTACCAATCCAACTAACGGGTAATTTTTTAGATTCATTTTTCAGCTTTTCGATGTTGATCATCATATTTTCATTTGCATTTGCCAACCGTTCATTAACAGTAACCGCATTTAAACTTTTATCCATTGCTAATATTTGTGGCCCACGTGAAAAGGCGATTTGGTTGGGATAACTTTTACCCCCGGCGATAGTTGTAACCGGCATATCAAAACTGATGATGACTTTTTCTCCCGGGGTCCAGTTTTTATTGATGATTACAAATTGATCAGGTGTTCCTTTATATATTTTACCAGCAACCTTTGCGGTATAATTTATACACCAAGCCGGCACTCTTAAGGCGATCGAAAAAACAGCCGCTTTAGTGCCTGTCACTGATAACACAAAATTTCCGCTCTCCGGAAAATTTCCTTCCAATTTAAAAACAACATCACTCTTAATATTACCAGCGGTTATCACCTCATCGTGGTAAACTGCAGGCTCATAAAATAAAACAGAAGGCCTATTATTGATATGCCCGAAAGTAAAATGGGGTACTAAGGCAATGCCTCTTGGCACGCTGCTTTGGCAACAGGTGATATGACAGGTATATGGTTTTTTATTCATCAATGGCGTGTAATAGCTCACACAGCCTGTTTGTGGGTTTTCGGCGGCCAGCAAATGATTGTACACTGTTTTTTCCAGTTGTTTCACATATTTTAAATCACCGGTTAAATTGAATAAATTTTGATTTAACTGAACCCAGGTTGTCGTTACACAGCCCTCACCCATATTATCTGTACTGGTTGCCGGCAAAAAATCATCGTCCTGAAAATATTCATGCGAACTGGACGTACCGGTAATGTATAGTTGTGTATTCACTACATCCTGCCAGGCCATTTCGGTAGCATGAAGGAATTTTTCATCCCCTGTTATTTGATATAGTTTAATAAGCCCTACATAATTAGACAGCATTTCATACGCTTTGCCGTTCCCTACTTTTTTAACTTTCCCGGTGGCCAATATGGAGCTGATCACTTTTGGGCCATTTTCCTGTTCCCAGGCCTCCAAGATATAATGACAAAAATCAAGATACTTTTTATCTGCGGTGTATTTGTATAAGTCTACCATGGCATCCAATACACTTGTTGCAGCCATCCCCATATGTTCACCAGCTAAAATAATATCTTTTTGTCCGGCGTTTTTCCCAAAAGTTCTGCATAAGAGGTCGCCCATTTTCTCACAGGCTATTAAAGCCGGTTTATAACCTGTGGCAGAATAATAAGTTAACAAGCCATGCAAATTGTATTTGTGGCTCCACACATCCCAGCTGGTCCAATATTGATCGGGCGTATAAGTGCCTAAATAACCATCTTCCAATTGCGTGTTGATCAATTCGTACATCATCCGGTCCATTTGTTTTTTTAATGCCACATTATGCGTCAGCTTCCA
>CANKNL010000198.1 GCA_947483345.1 Chitinophagaceae bacterium
CTAATACTAATTGTTATTGTTTTACCAACGTATAAATAATCCCTGCTAAAATCACAAATCCAAAGATCAGGTATAATGCACCAGAAACCCGGTTTATGATAAGAATGACGCGGTCGCTTAATTTTTTTCCAATATAATCTGCACCTAACACTTTTCCGATATCTGCGAGTATAGTTACACCCAAACAGGTTGAAAAAATGATAATCCGGTCATAAAAAGAATACACCGAAGCCAGTGAGGCGGCCATGATCACCCAAAAAGAAATAACAGCAGGGTTCAATGTATTGATGATAAATCCCGAACTCATAATAGCAAAATAGTTTGTCTTTTTTCCGGTAAGCGTATACTCATCACCGGCTATTTCTACCGGTTCCTGCAAACGACGGGGCTCAATTTTTTTAATAAAAGCAAAATAAATACCCATCCCGATTAAAAAAATACAGCCGGCAATACCTATGGGAATTTTAAAATGTAATAAGGTTTTAATGGCTTCGCTAAAACCATTGCTGAGCACAACCCATATGATATCGCTAATCCAAACGCCAATAATAAAACTGAATCCGCCACGGCGGCCATGATTAATACTCTGTTTAATAATTGTAAATATCACCGGGCCTACTGAAAAAATCAAGAGCAAACTTATTGCCAACCCTTTAATAAAAGCATCAATCATACTCTAAATTTAAGAAAGGATTTTTAATAAATTGAAAATCTATTATCTAAAGCCGGTAACACCAGGTTTTTATATTATGATTCATTTAACATTTTGGGCGGTAATTCGGTTTACTATTTGCCGTTACTCTAACAAACCCGTTACATGAATACAAGGCTACTCCTTTATTTTATATAGCTTTCTAAACTGCCCAAGCTTTTGCATAGGTTGTTTGTGAGGTTGTATTTAATTACCACAACGCTGCTTTCATTACTTCAACTTAAAAGGTAAAACATTTGAAAGCGATAACAACGACCCTTGTATTCTTTTTCTTTGGCTGTATTGGATTTAAAGCCAATGCCCAGTTTTATAAAGACATGAGTGTGGGCCTCAATGCCGGTATATATATTTATCAGGGCGATCTAACACCAGAAAGGTTGGGCTCTTTCAGAACACTTCAGCCGGGATTTTCTTTTTTTGCAAAAAAGCCGATCAATCATTTTCTGGCTGCCCGTATACATATCAGCATTGCAAAACTAAAAGGTGATGATAGCCGGTACACGACACCTGCATACAGGCAACAGAGAAATTTTTATTTTACAACACCCGTAAAGGAATTTTCGGCGCAACTGGTTTGGAATATTTTAGGCAAAAATTATGAAGATTATGGTATCATGCCTTATATTTTTTCCGGGGCGGGCCTGTCACTGATCAGTACAAAAAAAGATTATAGCAGAATGGATACATCCATTTTTAGTAAAACATCTGATGTACCGGCCGCACTTGCCATTGATATGGCAAGAGGAACCCCACGTACCGTTTTATCAGTGCCAGTTGGTATAGGTGCAGAATATCCCATATCCGGCAGGTTTTCTGTAAATATTGAAACCTCATACCGGTTTATTTTTACAGATTACCTTGACGGTTTCAGTCAATCGGCTAATCCAAAAAGACAGGATCATTACCATAGTACATCGGCAGGTTTAATTTATAAATTTGGAGTTAAAGAAAAGGGAGTTGGTTGTCCGGTGGTAAAACTTTAGGCCATCTGTTCACTCTTTAAAAAATTTTGCCAGTCATCGAGTTTGGCACCTTTAAGTACCCTTGGAAATTTATGCTGACCGCCGATTTTTCCTTTTGATTTCATGAATTTCATAAATGTGCTTTCGGGTAAAACCTTAATCAGTACTGCTTTTAAAGCATGCCTGCGTTCTACATCATAATCATCATTCAATTCTTTTAGTTTGCTATCTATTCGGTTCATTAGGTCTTTGGCATCTACTTTATCATCTGTTGCAACATACCACTGGTGAGCAAAAAAAGTACCGTAAGGTATACCGGCTACTGTAAACTCGGGAATAGAAATATTCAGATCCTTACTTACCATTTCAATAGCTTTATTCATATTGTCTACGCTCATGTGTTCGCCAACCAAACTTAAAAAATGTTTGGTTCGGCCGGTAATAATGATTTCGCTTCTTTCGCGGTCAACCAGTCTTATTGTATCGCCAATGGCATAACGCCAGGCACCGGCATTGGTGCTGATAAGAATGGCATAATCTTTTTGTTCTTCAATCTCATGAATCATGTAAGCCTCTGGTTCATCTACCATATTTCCGTCTGCATCAAAATTCTTTTCGTCAAACGGAACAAATTCAAAAAATATATTATTATTCAATGCCAGATGCATACCTGCAGCATCCTGTCGGTTTTGAAATGCTAAAAACCCTTCACTGGCCAGATAAGTTTCAATATAAGTTATGGGCTGGCCCAATAGTTTTTCAAACCCTCTTTTATAAGGTTCCATGGCTACGCCTCCATGAACATAAAATGCCAGATTAGGCCATATTTCATGAATATTTTTTAGTGCATACTTTTCAACGATCTTCTCCATACACAATTGCAGCCAAGCAGGTACACCCACAATGAAACCAATATCCCAGTTTGGTGCATTATTCACCACTTCTTCCAGTTTTTTTGCCCAATCTTTTTCTTTGGCTATTTTTTTACCTGGTTTATACAACCCCAGGCCCTGAAACCAAAAGGGAATATTTCTTTGCTGAATACCACTCAGGTCGCCGGCAAAATAAGTTGGTCCTTTTTGAAGTTGTGTACTACCGCCCAATATCAGCCAGCCTTTACCTACTGAACTTCGTGGTATGTGATCGTATTTTGCTAAACTCAGTAATTGATTAAAACTTGTTACCGTATTGCTTCTTATTAAATCTTTGGTGATGGGTATAAATTTGCTGGTGGCATCGCTGGTACCGCTGCTGAGTGCAAAATATTTTATTATGCCAGGCCAACATACATCCGGGCTCCCTTCTTTGGCTTTATACCACCAGGCGTCAAAAATTTTATTATAGTCGAAGGTTGGTACATGTTGTTGAAATTTTTTACCGGGATGGTTGCTCATTAATACATCATCAAAACGGTATCGTTGGCCAAATTCGGTAAACCTGGCTTTTTTTAAAAGTTTCTTTAACACTTTGATCTGCTGGCTTCTGGGGTTACTTATAGGAATATTAAGTGCAAGGGCAATAGACTTAGGCAGCTTAATATCAAATAGAGGCATTTGCAGTTATAAGGTTAAAGAGGGCAAAGATAAAGAAAAGAAACACCAAAGCCTCACCCCAACACCTCTCCCAAGGAAAGGGAACTGGGAAATTGAAGCGGAAAGTATGCTTTGATTAAAAATAAATACCGTCTGCCTAATTGATGAATAATAAACTAATAATGACTTGGAAAATAAAATGTTTGGGCCTGTTTGATGCTCCGCCCCTTCTCTTCGGGAAAAGGAGATAGGGGGAAGAGGCCGGGGAATGTGGTTTTGCCTTACAGTTTATAATGATTAATTTTGTTTCCTAAAATAAAGTTATATGAAAAAAATTTTTATTATGGTTGCGCTGTCGCTCAGCCTCTTTAAAGCACAGGCTGATGAAGGCATGTGGTTACCCATGTTACTCGGTCAGCAGGTGTATGCCGATATGGTAAAAAAAGGATTAAAACTTACCAAAGAACAATTGTACTCCATCAACAAGTCGTCATTAAAAGATGCCATTTTAATTTTTGGCGGCGGATGTACCGGGGAGATTGTAAGCAGTCAGGGCTTGATCTTTACCAACCACCACTGCGGTTATGGTGCTATTTCGGGAGCCAGTACGGTTGAACATAATTATTTACGGGATGGCTTTTATGCTTTTAATAAGGATCAGGAAATTAAAAGCAACCTAACGGTACAGTTTTTAGATCGCATAGTTGATGTTACCAAAGAGGTAGAAGATGCATTGAAAGGATTAAGCTATGCCGACAGACTTAAAAAAATAACAGAAGTCTATAAATCGATAACAGATAAAGTTGCTGATAAGGAAAATGAACTGGCAGGAAGAATTTATGGCATGTTCAAAGGCAATCAGCACATCATGTATGTGTATAAAACATACAGGGATATACGCCTTGTGGGCGCACCTCCTGAGAGTGTGGGTAAGTTTGGTGGTGATACCGATAACTGGGAATGGCCTCGCCATACCGGTGATTTTTCGATATTTCGTGTGTATGCAAACAAAGACGGCAAGCCGGTACAATACAGTAAAGACAATGTGCCTTTAAAACCAAAGCATTTTTTACCGGTTAGTATTAAAGGTTTTAAAGATGGCGATTTTGCCATGATCTACGGCTACCCGGGCGGTACCAACCGTTACGAAACCAGCTATGGTATTAAATTGAAAAATGACATTGAGAATCCTTCGCTTGTGGGTTTACGTGATGTACGTTTAAAATTTATGCATGAGCAAATGATTAAAGACCCTGCCGTAAAATTAAAGTTGTCCGACAACTATGCGGGTGTGGCCAACTATTGGAAATTTTTTGATGGCGAAACCAAGCAGCTCATCAAGTATAAAGTGTTTGATCAAAAACAGGCCTATGAAAATACATTTTCGAAATGGGCAATTGGAAAGCCGGAATATGAAAACATCATGGCTGATTATGCAAAGAATTATGCCAACTGGACACCTTACAGCAAATTGCGTCAGTATTTAAATGAAGGTATTTTGGGTTCCCCTTTAGCTGGTGCCTCTTCTAGGTTAATCTCTTTGGAAGATAAGCTGATTAAAACCAATACCCCTGCAGCCGAACTTACAAAAGCCATTGAAGCTGCAACAGCAGCACGTGATGGTTTTAAAAACAGCGAAGACCTGCCAAGTGATGAGAAGATCATGGCAAAAACCGCCATGATGTTTTATAACGATGTTGATAAGAACCAGCACCCGGTTGGTTTTTTTGAAGGTATGAAAGCCACTTACGGCAGCCTGAATGAAGAAGCTACTTTTAAAAGTTGGGCCCGCGATGTATTTGCAAAAACCATGATGCTTGATGATGCTAAATGGAAAGCATTTACCGAAAAACCTGATGCCGTAACCTTGCAGGAAGATCCTGCATTTGCTTATGCAGCGGCCTTTTTAAAAAATTATACCGGCAAATACGCCAGCCTGTTTGCTGATTTTCGCAACAAGGACAATGAGTTGGGAAGGGCCTATTTAAAAGGTATTATGGAAATGAACCCGGCGGCAGTTAATAAAATGTATCCCGATGCAAACTTCAGCATGCGGGTAAGTTATGGTGCTGTAAAAAGTTACCGCCCCAGAGATGCCGTATTTTATGATTATGTAACTACCAGCAAGGGTGTATTGGAAAAATATGTTGCCGGCGATTATGAATTTGATTTGCCTGCCAAGCAAATTGAACTGTTAAAGAAAAAAGATTTCGGTCAATACATGGACAAGCGTACCAATGACCTGGTTGTTGGTTTTATTACCACCAATGATATTACCGGTGGTAACTCGGGAAGTCCGGTTATAGATGGCAGCGGCAATTTAATCGGGCTTGCCTTTGATGGCAATTATGAAGCCCTTAGCCATAAGATTGCTTTTGACAAAGACCTTAATCGCACCATTAATGTGGATGTACGTTATGTACTTTGGTGCATTGATAAATTAGGTGGTGCTAAAAATATTATTGACGAATTGAAGTTGGTGAGGTAACCTTTTTGTAAAGAA
>CANKNL010000199.1 GCA_947483345.1 Chitinophagaceae bacterium
AACAATGACAAACAAAAGCACAAATACCTGGTTTTATTTTAGCTATTATTTTAAAAATAGACCGGGAGTCTTTGTTATAAACTGAAACTAATCAGATTAACATAAAAAGTCCCCCGATAAAATCGGGGGATTTTTAATTTAATGACATGCACAAAAAAATATCTATACAAGGATTTGAAGGCTGCTTTCACCAGGTAGCTGCTCTACAGCATTACGGTAAAGGCACAGAAGTGATCTGCTGTTCTACTTTTAAAGAAGTTATAAAAAATACGGCTGCCAGTAAACAGTCGGATGGCGGCATTATGGCTATTGAAAATTCCATCGCAGGGAGTATTTTGCCTAATTATAATTTGATCTTAAAGAATAATGTAAAAATTGTTGCTGAGGTTTATCTGCAGATCAATCAGCATCTCCTGGTTAACCGGGGCGTACAACTTGAAGATATTAAAGAAGTGCACTCACATTACATGGCCATTCAGCAATGTTTTGGATTTTTAGATAAGTTTAACTGGAAATTGGTTGAAACAGAAGATACAGCCCTCAGTGCAAAACATATTCACCAATATAAAAACAAACATGCTGCAGCTATTGCGGGAAAACTGGCTGCAGACATTTATGATCTTGAAATTATTGCCCCTAATATTCACACCCTTAAAAATAATTATACCCGTTTTTTAATATTACAACATAAAGATGCTGAAGGCCATATTGTACATGCCGATAAGGCCTCTGTGAATTTTATTACCGGAAATGAAAAAGGCAGCCTGGCAAAAGTTTTAACAGCCATTGCCGATGCCGGGATAAATCTTTCCAAGCTTCAATCAATGCCCATACCGGGCAGCAATTTTAAATATTCTTTTCATGCAGATATGGAGTTTGATACGGTTGATCAGTTTAATGATTTAAAAAATAAATTAGAGTCCTTAACCGAACAGCTAACAATTCTGGGGATTTATAAAAATGGAAAATTGTAATAATATGCAAACTGCTTCACGTTTGAATGGCATTGGCGAGTATTATTTTTCTCAAAAACTGAGAGAAATTGAGTCATTGAATAAACAGGGGAAAAATATCATTAGTCTGGGTATTGGTAGTCCCGATCTGCCTCCGCATCCGGATGTTATCCGGGTGTTACAACTTGAATCGGCAAAGACAACAACACATGCTTATCAGAGCTATAAAGGCAGTCCGGTTTTAAGAAATGCAGTTTCTGACTGGTATAAAAAATGGTACCAGGTTAATTTAATTGCAGATACCGACATATTGCCTTTGATTGGGAGCAAGGAAGGGATCATGCATATTTGTATGACCTATTTAAATCCCGGCGATCAGGTGTTGATACCTAATCCCGGTTATCCAACCTATAAAAGTGCGGCTACCATTGCTGGCGCCGATTGTGTGTCATATGAATTAACAGAAGCGCATAACTGGGTTCCCGATTTTAGTGAACTGGAAAAGACAGATTTAAGTAAAGTGAAGCTGATGTTTGTAAATTACCCGCATATGCCTACCGGAAAACCGGCCTCAAAAGCATTATTCAGTCAACTCATTGCATTTGCTAAAAGACATGATATATTGTTGGTGCATGATAATCCGTATAGTTTTATTTTAAATGATAAACCGTTGAGTATGCTCAGTATTAAAGGCGCTGCTGATTGTGTTTTGGAATTAAACTCTTTAAGTAAATCGCATAATATGGCAGGCTGGCGTGTTGGTATATTGTGTGGGGCTAAACAGTTTATTGATGATGTATTGCGGTTTAAAAGTAATATGGACAGCGGTATGTTTTTACCTGTGCAACTGGCTGCGGCTAAAGCGTTAACCCTTGGTTCAGACTGGCATGAGGGTATCAATGAAATTTATAACAAAAGGCGCAAAAAAATTTTCGACTTACTGGATCTGCTGCAATGCAACTATACAACAGAACAGGCAGGGCTGTTTGTATGGGCTGCGATACCTGCAAACTATAAGGATGGATATGAATTGAGCGATGCTATTTTAAATAAATCCAATGTATTTATTACTCCGGGAGGTATTTTTGGAACTGCTGGTGATAAATATGTACGCGTTAGTTTATGTTGTACCGAAGAAAATATTCAGGAAGCAATAAACAGAATTAATAAAAATTAAGCTTATGGTTGTTACAGTTATTGGTGTTGGTTTAATTGGGGGCTCAATGGCCCTGGGTTTAAAAGAAATGGGTATGGCCAGTCAAGTGATCGGTGTTGGTCGTAATACCAGCAGCCAGGCTAAGGCATTGGCGCTTCATATTGTTGATGTGGTTTTGCCATTGGATGAAGCCGTTAAAAAAGCAGATATTATTTATATCGCTATTCCGGTTGATGCCACCATTGATGTGGTATTACAGGTGATGGATTTAATACATGACGATCAGATTGTAATCGATGCGGGGTCTACCAAATTTGCTTTATGTACGGCAGTAAAAGATCATCCCAGACGCAAACAGTTTGTAGCTTCTCATCCCATGTGGGGAACCGAGTTCAGCGGTCCTGAAGCTGCTGTAAAAGGCGCTTTTGCAGGCCGGGCCTGTGTGATTTGTGAAAAAGAAAAAAGCAGTGAATCGGCATTGAACATCGTTGAAAATCTGTACAAAAAGTTAAACATGCATATCATTTATATGAATGCCCACAACCATGATGTACATGCTGCTTATATCAGCCATATTTCACACATCACGTCTTTTGCGCTGGCTAATACCGTGCTGGAAAAAGAAAAAGAGGAAGATGCTATTTTTGAAATGGCCGGGGGTGGTTTCGAAAGTACAGTCCGCTTGGCCAAAAGCAATGCAGCCATGTGGGCACCCATTTTTATGCAGAATAAAGAAAACGTATTGGATGTTTTAAATGAACATATTTCGCAGTTAAGAAAATTTAAGGCCAGTTTAGAAAAAGAGAATATGGATTATCTGATTGAACTGATTGAAAAGGCAAACCAGATTAAACGGATCTTAAAATAAATGTCATGATCTACAGGGTTGCTGAAATAAAAGATATCGAACAAATACAATTTGTACGGCAGGCGGTAAAGGAAAATCGCTTATCCGATCCGGCATTGGTGCCTGATGAAGACGTAGAAGCCTACATTACAAAAAGAGGTCAAGGCTGGGTTTGTGAAATCGATCATAACATATGCGGGTTCGCTATTGTTGATTTGACAGATAACAAGGTATGGGCACTTTTTATCCATCCTGATTTTGAAGCCATGGGCATTGGTAAAAAGTTGCATAAAATAATGCTGGACTGGTATTTTGACAAGTGCAAAGAAAAAATATGGTTAAGTACAGATCCCGGAACCAGGGCAGAAAAATTTTACAGGATGCAGGGCTGGGAATCAGTTGGCTTACACGGAAAAGGAGAACTGAAATTTGAAATGGATTATTTGGTTTGGAACAGAGATTAATGACAAGACACCTGATAAATGAAGTGGCTTGTTAAGCTTTTGATAAGCGCTTGGTAACTTAATTAAAAAATAAAAGCTGTATTTAAAACTGGCTGATTTCAAGCAACAAAAAATAGAAGAATTAATGTTGGTAACATAAAACTAATTTTACAACAAAAACAGAGATACAAAAGATGAAAGAATTGATGCAGGAAAAATGGAACAAACGGCCACTGATCATCAGTGGGCCTTGCAGTGCAGAAACGCAGGAACAAATGATTGAAACAGCAACCCGTCTGGCAAAAATTGGTAAAGTGGATGTATTAAGGGCTGGTATCTGGAAACCACGTACCAAGCCCGGTATGTTTGAAGGACATGGTATAACAGGATTACCCTGGTTATTGGAAGCAAAAAAACTAACCGGATTACCTACCACGGTAGAAGTGGCTACGGCAAAACATGTGGAAGAAGCTTTAAAATTTGAAGTGGATATGCTTTGGGTTGGCGCCCGAACAACCGTTAATCCATTCAGTGTTCAGGAAGTCGCTAATGCCTTGCGGGGTGTTGATATGCCGGTGTTGATAAAAAACCCGATTAATCCCGACCTGGAACTCTGGAGTGGAGGTATTGAGCGGTTACAACAGGTTGGCATTATGCAGGTGGGTATGATACACCGGGGATTTTCATCTTATGGCAATACTGAATTTAGAAATGCACCCATGTGGCATTTGCCAATAGAAATGAAACGCCGTTATCCGGGCATGCCTTTAATTTGCGATCCATCGCATATTTGTGGTAACCGGTCGATGCTGCAATCTGTTTCTCAAAAAAGTATTGACCTTGATTTTGATGGACTGATGCTGGAAAGCCATATTGATCCGGATAAGGCCTGGAGCGATGCGAAACAACAAATAACGCCCGAACGCTTACTGGACATGCTTAACGAATTGGTATGGCGGCACGAAAGTACAACCCGGCAGGAATTTATTACAGCACTCACAACTTTGCGTGAACAGATTAACCAGGTAGATGATGAACTGATGACCTTGCTGGGACAGCGTATGAAACTATCCGATAAGATAGGGGAATATAAAAAAGATAATAACATCACTATTTTACAAACCAACCGATGGAATGATATTTTAGACAGGGCTTTTCAAAAGGGAGAAATGCTGGGGCTCACAAAAGAATTCATAACTAAATATTATGATGCTGTGCATTTGGAAAGTATTCATCACCAGAATAAAATCATGAACAGCTAACTGCTTTTTAAACCAACAAGTAAATAGCATGCACAAATCTGAAAACCTTTTTTCTCTAAAAACCGTTACCTGTTATTTCGATGCAGATTTTGCAGGTTTGCCCGAGTTGATACCGGATGCCAATATGGTCATCATTACCGATAGCCATGTTTTTGAGCTGCATAAACACAGATGGGCTGCTTTTCCTGTGATTGTTTTTAATGCCGGCGAAGAAAATAAAAACCAGACTACAGCAGACCATATCATTGAGGAGTTGCTAGATATGGGGGCCGATAGAAACACTTTTTTAATAGCTGTTGGCGGAGGTGTGGTCACCGATATAACCGGTTATGTAGCTGCTGTGTATATGCGGGGAATTAAATTCGGCTTGGTTCCTACTTCTGTTTTAGCCATGGTAGATGCAGCCATTGGCGGTAAAAACGGTATTGATGTTGGGGTCTATAAAAATATGGTGGGCACTATTCGCCAGCCTGAATTTATTTTTTACGATTATAGTTTTTTAGAAACACTTCCGGCTAAAGAATGGATCAATGGATTTGCAGAAATAATAAAGCACGCCTGTATTAAAGATGCACAGATGTTCTCGCTGCTGCAAAAATATTCATTACAACAATTTCAAACTAACAACACATTAATTGCCGAACTCATTGAAAAAAATGTAGCCCTGAAAAATGAGATTGTAACAAGTGATGAATTTGAAAAAGGGGAAAGAAAACTTTTAAACTTTGGTCATACCATTGGGCATGCCATCGAAAATCTGCATGGCATACCACATGGCCATGCTGTTAGTATTGGCATGGTTGCGGCCTGTAACTTATCGGTTCAATTGAATAATCTGGATGCAGATGACGCCGCCCAAATTGTGGCGCTATTAGAAACATATCAGTTGCCGGTTACCGTGGATACCGATTACGCAAAGGCTTTTGAGGTTTTAAAAATGGATAAAAAAAGGAAAGGGAATGGACTGTATTTTATTCTGTTAAAAAGTATTGGCCATGCCGAAATGAAATTTATCAGCTTGACCGAA
>CANKNL010000200.1 GCA_947483345.1 Chitinophagaceae bacterium
TAAAAGGGCATACCGTTACCGAAATTGATTTTGAATTACTGGAATATGTAGTACCGGCCTATTATGTTTTAACCACTGCCGAAGCCAGCAGTAATTTAAACAGGTATGATGGAATTCGTTTTGGCCATCAAACCAGGAGCCCAATAAAAGATTTAACAGAGTTTTATAAACAGAACAGAACAGAAGGTTTTGGCAAAGAAGTGCAACGTAGAATTATGTTGGGAACCTTTGTTTTAAGCAGTGGATATTATGATGCTTATTTTAGTAAGGCGCAACAGGTTAGAAGGTTGTTAGTTAACAAAACAGATGCTATTTTCACTGATTTTGATGCCCTTATATTACCTACAAGCCCAACAACGGCTTTTACAATTGGTCATAAAAGCAGCGACCCCGTTGCCCAGTATCTGGCAGATATTTTTACAGTTTTTGCCAATTTAACGGGCATTCCCGGTATGTCAATCCCGTTGTTTAAACACAGTAATGGTATGCCCTTTGGCCTGCAGATTATGACAAAAAAAACAGATGAACTAACTTTGCTGCAATTAGCTGATGACCTGATAAAACTACAACAGCAAAATTAGTGTCAAAACCATGAAGTCATTTTTATACATATTGATTTTACAGCTGCTTTTACTTAAAGTACAGGCAGGCAGTTTTACACAGGTACAAAAACAACAAAATGCTGTTGATACCGGCATCATTAACGACCCCATTGAAGCAGCCATTATAGCAGAAGTGATAAAGACCAAAGTACCCCCTCAAAAAGAAAAGGTGCAGTATGTTAGCCAGGTGACCAGGTATGGTTTTAAAAATTTATTTGCTCAATACAATTACAATCCGGCATTGCCCTATTCTTCGCAGGTAAATCCCAATGCCGAAAGTTATATGCAGGATTACCTGAAAGTGCATACTAACAGCCTGATACAGATGAAAAGCTGGGGCCAGCCTTATTTTAATTTGATCGACCAAATTCTTTCTCAATATGGTTTACCCAGAGAGTTAAAATATCTGGCCGTAATTGAAAGTAATTTAAACACCCGGGCAACCAGTTGGGTGGGTGCAGGTGGCCCCTGGCAGTTTATGCCTTATACAGCCAGAGATTACGGCCTTGTTGTAAATCCTGTTTTAGATGAACGCCGAGATTATTATAAAAGTACCCATGCTGCTGCCAGATACTTGTTAACCTTATATAGTCAAATGAAAGACTGGCTGCTGGTTATTGCCGCTTATAACGGAGGGCCGGGAAGGGTGTACAGTGCCATCAAGCAAAGTGGCAGCCGCAATTTTTGGAGCCTGCAATATTATTTACCTACCGAAAGCCGCAATCATGTAAAGAAATTTATTGCCACCCATTATATTATGGAAGGCCAGGGAGGTGTTACCACGGCTTCAAATTCATCGGGTATGTACGATATGCGTGGAGGCGTAAATTCTTTTGATGCCAAGCCCAATCTAACAGATGAAGAAAAGGAATTTGCCAGCACACAAACCATTACCGGAAAATACAATGCTTTAGTGATCAGCAAAAATTTGTTGATGGATATTGGAACCTTTAATCGGTACAATCCCGATTTCGACAATTTGATGAGTATAAACGGCAATTACGATCTGCGCCTGCCTTCAGATAAAATGCAGCTCTTTTTAGCCAATAAGTACGTTATACTTAATGAGTGTGTGCAACTGTTATTGGGCGATAATCTACAACCTCCCCCAAATCAAACGATTACCTATCCTACTCAAAAAAAAACTAAAAGAAAAGGTAAGTAATCTTTATGCGATTAAGATATTTTTTTAATACCCCCAGTTGAGACTCACCCCCAAATTTTTACTGCAACACGTTCACCATAGCCTCTGCCTTTAATAAAGATTCTTCATATTCCAAAGCCGCATCGCTGTTATAAGTAATACCACCACCGGTTTGAAAGGAAAGATATTTTTCTGTTGCATTATACAGCATACTTCGTATCACTACATTAAAATCAAAGTCTCCTCCGGGTTTTATATAACCAATTGCCCCGGAGAATAACCCTCTTTTGGTTTGCTCATATTGTTCAATTAATTCCATCACTTTTTTCTTTGGTGCCCCGGTCATGGAGCCCATGGGAAATGTGGCTTTAATACAATCTATCCAGTTGAGGCCGTCTTCCGGTTCACCACTTACCGTACTGATCATTTGGTGTACCTGTGGAAAACTGTAGAGCCCAAAAAGTTCATCAACTTGTACAGTACCTGCTTTACATATTTTGCTTAAATCATTTCTTACCAAATCAACCACCATCACATTTTCACTTTTTTCTTTAGCACTTTGCAAAAGATAATTTTTAGACAGCTCATCTGCTGCCGCATTGTTTAAATCCCTTTTAGCCGTTCCTTTTATGGGTTGAGAAAATATTTTATTGCCTTCTTTTTTTAAATACCGCTCCGGACTGGCGCATAAACAATAACGGGTATTAAATTTATAATAAACTGAAAAAGGATTGGGTGACAGTGCTGTTAGCCGGCTGTAAATATACAGGGGGTCTATTGTTGCATTTTCTGCAAAAAATTCCTGGCAAAAATTGATCTCATAACAGTCGCCCCGTAAAATATGCTGCCTTAGTTTTTCAATAATGCCCCTATAATTTTCCGGGCTGATCCTGTTTTTAACCACCGCAACAGTTTTTACATGTGCCGTTATTTCAGTTGCTGAATTTATAATTTGACTGTAAACCGTTTCCCCATCATCTCCATATATTTTTACATTGCTGTCACCAAGTTCAATAACAAATTCGGGCACAAAAAAATGCATATCGCCGAAGCCGATACCGTCTACATGACTGGAACTTAATTTTTCTGTTTCATTCTTTAAATCATAACCTAAATGGCCAAAAAGCCACTCGTTTTTATTAACTAAATAAAAATGCTCTAATTCTTCAAATGCATTACCCGCCTGTACTTCTACACCGGCTTTACGGCCTGCAGCCAGCAAACATTCGAATGCCGGCTTACTGAAATCATAATGCCGGTTATCCAGTAAACAAAAAATGTTGAACCGGTTTACCCAATTCAACATTTGTATTTTAAAAATATTAAAGTTATCAACAGGAAAAGAAATCTCTTTTTTCACTTGTTTGTTTTTCCTGTTACTGATTACGACATCAAAAATCGTCGTCATCATCAAAATCATCATCCTCATCTAATCCCAGATCATTAAAGTCCTCATCAACTTTAAAATCATCATCCTCCTCTTTAACTTTAGCGCCTTTTTTTGCAGGTATTTTTTTACCCCCCGATTTGGGTATATCAAATTCGTCAAAGTCGGGATCCCAATCATCATCTTCTTCGGCCTTATCCCAATCATCTTCTTTTTCTACTTCATCATCGTCATCATCATCGTCTTTTGCCTTTTTCTTTGGTAAAGCTTTTTTCTTCGGAGTAGTAACACTTTCATCATCGTCCTCATCATCATCCTCATCCTCGTCTTTGGGCTTCGCCGTTTTTTTTGCAGCCTTGATTACAGTTGCAAAATCTGTTGCAATATTTTTTGTTTTTGTGTTGCCAGATAATAAAGTCATAATTCAAAATGGATTAATACTGTAAAATTTCCAAAACTGTTTTACATAGCCAAAAAAAACACTAAGTTTTTTTAATTTTTTTTTAAGCTACTACTAATTGTTCCCTTCCAGGGCCATTACTGATATACTTTACAGGAACCCCTAAAAATTCGTTGAGGTAACTGATATAAGTTTTCATTTCGGCCGGCAAAGCCGAAAATTCTGTTATGGCTGTTATATCTTTTTGCCACCCGGCAAAACTTTGATAAATAGGTTCAATATTTACCCTGTTCATTTGAAAAGGTACATAATTTTTTTCTTCGCCGTTAATTTTATAGCCATTACATACTTTCAGTTCTTCCAGTCCGTCTAAAATATCGGCCTTGGTCATAATAATTTGGGTAACGCCGTTTATCATACAGGCAAACTGCAGGGCTACCAGATCAATCCAGCCACAACGGCGTGGGCGACCGGTAGTACTTCCGAATTCATTGCCTGTTGTACGAATCAACTCACCGGTTTCGTCAGTTAATTCGGTTGGAAAAGGACCACTGCCAACCCGGGTACAGTAAGCCTTGGAAATACCAAACACCTCTTTTATCTTTTGTGGCGCTATCCCTAAACCGGTACATACACCTGCCGAAATGGTATTACTGCTGGTTACAAAAGGGAATGTTCCAAAATCCACATCCAGCATACTTCCCTGCGCCCCTTCAGCCAAAACCTTCTGGCCTTTTTGTATTTTTTCGTTGATAAAATATTCGCCGTTTACAATTTTAAATTCACGCAAAAACTCCATAGCCTCAAAAAACTCTTCTTCCCAGGTACTGATATCTTCCTGAAAATTAAAATTATCAAGTAACCGCTGATGCTTCATCCGCAGCTTAATATAATCGGTGGTAAAACTTTTATCCAGCAAATTTCCAACCCGTAAACCATTACGACCTGTTTTATCCATATAAGCGGGCCCAATACCTTTAAGCGTACTGCCTATTTTTTCATTTCCTTTCGACAGTTCACTGGCTTTATCAAGTGCCCGGTGTGTTGGCAAAATAAGATGCGCCCGTTCGCTGATGTACAAATTCTTTTTATAGTCTACGCCAAAAGCAGCCACATTATCACATTCTCTTTTTAAGGTAATGGCATCCAAAACAACCCCATTGCCTATCAGGTTAACTTTATCTTCATGAAAAATACCGCTGGGTATCTGGTGAAGAACGATTTTTTTCCCGTCCACATACAATGTGTGTCCGGCATTTGGACCTCCCTGAAAACGGGCAATTACATCATAGTTTTTAGCAAAGTAATCAACAATTTTGCCTTTGCCTTCATCGCCCCATTGCATGCCCAGAATAACGTCTACCATTTCAGATTGAATATTTGATATGTAAAAATATGGATGTGATATCCGTGTAAAAATAAAATGAAATAACACAACCACCTAAAATGTTATTGGGTTGTTTGAAAATTGGGGAGAAAGTAATGATAATCTTACAAATGATGGGTTAAGCAACCTTGAGCATACTCAGTTTACTGCTACTGAATTTGCGGTGTGCATACTCCAGAGTAACTTCAAATTCTTTAACTTTTTGAGAAGGCAGTTCATACATCGCATCGGTTAGTATACTTTCGCAGATGCTACGCAGCCCACGTGCGCCCAGTTTGTATTCCAAGGCTTTTTCTACCATAAAATCAAAAACGGCAGGCTCAAATCGCAGGGCTATACCTTCAATATCAAATAACCGTGTAAACTGTTTTATCAATGCATTTTTAGGCTCGGTTAATATACTGCGAAGGGTTTCGGCATCTAAGGGATTCAGATAGGTAACCACCGGCAAACGGCCAAGCAGTTCGGGTATCAGACCAAATTGCTTCAAATCAACAGCATTTACAAAATGTAACAGATTATCCTGCTGGTATTCCTGTAATTCTTTATTAACATTAAAACCAATGGCATTGGTATTAACCCGACGGGCAATAATTTTATCTACCCCGTTAAAAGCACCACCACATATAAATAATATGTTTTGGGTGTTTACTTTTATCAGTTTTTGTTCGGGGTGTTTACGCCCACCCTGTGGTGGTACCAACACTTCTGTTCCTTCCAGTAATTTTAATA
>CANKNL010000201.1 GCA_947483345.1 Chitinophagaceae bacterium
ATCATGACCGGCTTGCGGGTGGCTAAAAAAGAATTTAATTTGGTATCGGCAAACACCTGCCCGCTTAGCACAGTAACCTGGTTTACACTGTCAACCAGTTTTGCATTGCCTTCCATTTGCATTGTGCCACTTTTTTTATCGTAAGCAATTGTTGTGGCAGAACCACTTCGGGTGCTGTCGCTGAAAGAAGCACCATTAGTAAATATGGCTTCGCCGGTACCTAAATTATAAGTACCCGCATTGGTATTCGTAATGCTCCCATCTTTACCAACAATATTTGTTTTAGCAATAAAAGTGGCAATATTGGTTTTAATATTATAAAGTAAACTGTCTGTCCAGATATCACGGTCAGGGTCTTTTAAATGGACATCATTTTTAAAATAAACATCTTTGGTATCGGCATAATAAACAGCATCGCGGCTGGTTAAAATTGTTTTTTCATTTACAATTCGTCCGCCGTTTTTGTAAGTGGCAATACCTGTTCGTAAATTATATTCAAGGTCATCGGTGTACAGGGTGCCTTTTTTATCGGTAAGTTTTACATTCTTTTTTAAATAGGCGATGCGCTCTGCTCCAACATAGCGAAGGCTTTGCGCATATGTATGTATACTGTCGTTATCATTGATATGTACATTACCATAAGCTTCAACAATATTTGTTTTACGGTTTATAGTGGCACTGTCGCAATAAAAAGTAGTAAGGCCTTCCTTAATAATCACATTGCCTGCAATGGTTTCCAGCGAGGTAACCGAATCGATGGTTACCAATCTTAAACTTTTCCCCTGTACAATTCTGATGGAACGTATAGTATCAGTAGCTGCCGTTGTACTGATGATCTGCTGTGCAGTAAGTTGAAAACTACAGCATGTTAATAAGAGAATGATCCGCAGGATCCTGTGGAAAAATAGGTTGGTTGTAAATGTCAATCGCAAGGGTTCTGTTTTTGTTCAGACTGTAAATTGGGGTTTTTATTTTATAATCTGGATAGCTATTCTGCGTAAAATTGTTAATGTTTGAGGTAGGGTGCATTTACAGTATCAGGTAAGGGCACCGTTAAACCGGTACTGGTATTCTTTTTGCCGAATACTGAAATATTGACATACCTTTTTGGGTTAGTCTTTAAATCATCAATTAATAAATTAAGTTTATTAGCTGTGGCGGTAAGGTTATTATATAATTTGGTGTCATTTAAAAGTAAACCTGCAGTACCCGAAGTACTATTCAGTTTGCCAATGGTAGATTTTAGATCTGAAATGGTAGTATTTAAAGTAGTTAATGTTTGTTGAAGATCTAAATTAGAGAGGTTGGTGGCTGTTTTATCCAGATTGCTAACCAGGTTGTTGATCTTGCCATTATTTTTATCGAGGTTGGCGGTAAATGAATTTAAATTATTCAATGTGCCCGCTAATGCACCCGTTTGTGTATTCAGTAAAATCTGTAATGAAGCAGAAGCCCCAATCAGGTTGGCCGTGGTTTTATTTAAATTATTGAGTGTTGCACCTATATTATTTTTGGCTGTTGGGTCAAGAATACGGTTAACACTGAATAAGATAGAATCAAGAGAAGCAACTGCTTTTTTAACCTGGATAAATACCGGATCAACTTTACTTAATATCTCATTAAATATACCGGTAGTAGGTTCCGTAATGATGGTATCATTTTTTGGAATAAACGCTGTTGCATCTCCCAGTTTGATGTCAATGCTGACCTCGCCTAGTAACGATTGTTTTATTGTAGCAATGGAATTCTTTGGAATATTAACATCTTTGGTCAGGTTCATATTAACCAAGATCTGTTTCATATTTTTATCGGTGGTGATGCTGTAAACGGTACCTACCTGCAAGCCGTTAATCATTACCGGATTTGAATTGGCCAGTCCCTGCACATTAGTGTATTTGGCATATAGGGTGTGGCTTTTTCCGAAGAAGGTCTTTCCTTTTAAAAAATTAAAACCCAGTACCAGCAGGGTAATGGTAAGTGCTGTTAAAACACCTATTTTGGTTTCGTTTGAAATTTTCATTGTCGTTATCTAACGGTTTACCTGTTTTTGGTAAAGTCAAAAGTAATTTAATTATTATTCTTTAATTCAAACCTAATTGACGCATTATTTTTCAGATCAGCTGATAAACGTATTTCATGCCTGCTGGTACCATCAGTAATCACCATTAATGCGGTATTGGGCGGAATGTTTCCCAAATTCTCAGCAAATAAAATCAGCTCATTTGTTTTGCCCGGTTCTATGGTCAGTGTAAGGGAATGGGCATTTGCAGTTAGCGTTTTTTTATCAACCAGTAAATTGGTATTAAAATATACAGAAACGATATCATTGTCTATATCACCATCATCATAAAAGTCGACTTTGATTTTATTATTTTTTACCTGAATGGTTTTACTGTCTTTAATGGCTCTTGTTTCATAAACAGGAGCCGGCTCTGTATTTTTTTTGTCACCGGTAACTGCAGGCTGCGGTGTTAAATTATTTGTACTTTCTACCTGTGCTTTATAGCGTTTTACAGCTTCAGTTATCGCTTCGGCGAGTTCCTGTTGGCCTTTTTCGCTGTTAATATAAAGTTCATCCTCAGGGTTGTTAATAAAGCCGGTTTCAATTAAAATGGCAGGCATATTGGTTGCCTGTAAAACCCAAATACCTTTTTGCCGCTGGTTAACACCCAATGCCTGACGGCCTGTATTTTCAACTTCCTCATTTACCATCGTGGCCAGTCGGTCACTTCTTTCCTGGTATCTTTTGGCATAAATAGCTGCAATGGTTCTGCCTTCAGGAGTTCTAAAATCCAGACTGGTTTCTACAGAGTCTATACCATTTGCTTCAATTTCAAAATTTTCATCACCATCCATGATGGCCTGTAATTTAGCACTGGTTTTATGAGCCGCAAAAATCCATACGCTGGTGCCCTTACGGGTAAGGGGCATCTTAAAATATTCATAAACCGGTTCAATTGATTCGTAGGGCGTTTTTATTTTTTTCTTTCTTTTCCCTTTTCCCTTGTATGATATTTTGTAGCGGGTAACCGTTCTTTCCCCAACCTGTCGTTTACCCTGCTTTAAAGGACCACTATCGGCATGTATACATAAAAACAAATCGCCTTTGAACTCATTGGCAATTTTTGCCTTTTCTGTAGGAGATTGATAAATATCTGTTGTACGGGTTGGAACCACTCGTACACCGGGAATTTGTTTTTTTAATTCATCAACCAGTTTTAAAGCAATGGCAAGTGTAACATCTTTTTCCAGTGATCGTAAAGAATTTTCATATTGTCCCGTTGCACCAGGATCTTTGGAACCCCCATGCCCCGCATCCACAACAATTGTCCTTATCTGTTTAGGTGTTTGTGCAACTCCATCAGTAAAGATTAACAAATGCAATGCAGCAAAAAGAAATAAAAAGGGCACTTTGTTCCTTAACATGTTCTACTCAATTTTAATGGAGTTATTAATTAAACAATTATTCACAATTTCTCCCGATAACTATCGGGAGTTTATGGCTATTTTTGCCAATCTTAAGTATGAACCATCTGAACAAAGGTAAGGCAAAATTTATATCGTTATTGGCATTGCTGTTGTTGTTATTCTCTATAACGATGAATTACAGTGCCAGTGGTTTTTATGCCAATGACTTTCACAGTTTTTTAACGACTGATACCATTCCTGTAAATAAATTGGATTCACAAAAAACGGATTTTAAAAATAAGGCCGACTTATTGGCTGTAAATATCAACGCCGATACCAATCTGGTTATTAAGACAGATACATTTTTATTCCGGACGTCAAAAGAGGCTTTGGATGCATCAGTCGTTTATCATGCCGATGATTCCATGGTGATGGATATTCCCGGAAAAAAAATAATTTTATACGGAAAAAAAACAAGTGTTAAATATCTTGATAATGAACTGTACGCACCCAGAATAGAATTTGATCAGCGTACCAATCTGGTAAGCGCTTATCTGGTTAGGGATAGCCTTGGTAATGTCATTGCTTTTCCGGAATTCAACCAGGCCGATTTTAAAACAAAAAGTGATTCCATCAGATTTAATATGAAAACGGGTAAGGGTATTACCAAAGGAACCTATACCCAACAGGGCGAGTTGTATGTTTATGGCGAGAAGATCAAAAAAGTTGATGCCAATGTTTTTTATGCTTTCAAAGGAAGATTTACGACCTGTAATTTAGATACACCGCATTTTTCATTTGTAAGTAAAAGAATAAAATTCATCAATAAAAAAATGGCCATTACGGGGCCGGTACATCCCGAATTTGAAAATGTACCCATCCCTGTTTATTTACCTTTTGGAATTTATCCGTTAAAGACGGGTAGACGATCAGGGATTTTGGCACCAACATTTAATGCCAATGAACAATTGGGCCTGGCCTTAGAAGGCTTGGGGTATTATAAGGTACTGAGTGATCAATGGGATGTTGTTTTACGAGGAACAATTTATTCTTACGGCGGTTGGACAGCCAATGTGAGTCCGAGATATTATAAACGTTATCATTACCAGGGCAGTTTAACGGTAGATATTCAGCATTTAAGAGATCTGGATAAATCAGGAGCCAGAAATTTTAATGTACGTTGGAGCCATAGTTCCGATACCAAAGCCAGGCCGGGTGTTAGTTTTAACGCCAGTTTAAATGCAGGTAGCAGTGGTTTTAATTCGTCTGTTCCAAACAGTCCGCAACGTAATTTTCAAAACCAGCTAAATTCCTCTATTACCTATTCAAAAATATGGAAAGACAAACCTTTTAATTTAAATATTAGCGGTAACCATAACCAAAACACGAATAGTAAATTGATGAATATTAATTTACCCGATATCGGATTTAATGTAAATACATTGTATCCGTTTCGGCGTAAGGAAGTCATCGGTTCATACAAATGGTACGAAAATATAGGCATCGCTTTAAATACCAATGTGCGCAGTTTGTCTTCTTTTTATGACACATTAGGTAATTTCTTTAAAGAATTTTCAAAAAATTATCACTGGGGAGCCAGCCATAATGTACCCATCACTTTATCCTTACCACAAGTAGGCAACTTTCAATTTTCTCCCAGTATTTCATACCAGGAAAAATGGTACCAGGAAAAATTTACTCGTCATTGGAATATGGCAAATAAAAAAATTGATACAACTATCAATACAGGTTTTTTTACCGCCAGGGAAATGAGTTTTGGAATGGGGATGTCAACACGTGTTTTTGGAATGTTTACTTTTAAAAAGAAAAGCAAGGTGCAGGCCATACGTCATGAAATCCGGCCTACTATTTCGGCCAGCTATAAGCCTGATATGAACCGTCAGTTTTGGTATTCCACACAAATTGATACGTTTGGAAATTTCAGAAGGTATTCGGTTCATGAACGCGGAGTTTTTGGCGCATTTAGTGAGGGTAAATTCGGCGGCTTAAGTTTTGGAATTGATAACAATATACAAATGAAACTGCGTGACAGAAAAGATACGGCTGATGGGGCTGTTAAAAAAATCACTTTGATTGATGGATTGAGCATTACCAGCGGTTATAATTTTCTTCAGGATTCTTTTAAATTAATTCCGTTTAATATAAATATCCGCACCAACTTATTCGACAAAATAAGTATTTCTGCCAGCGCTGTAGTGGTGCC
>CANKNL010000202.1 GCA_947483345.1 Chitinophagaceae bacterium
CCTTTGCCGGCATCCAGCATCAGCATACAGATATCGGCTTCGTCAACGGCTTTAATGGCACGTATCACCGAATAAAATTCCAGGTCTTCGTGCACTTTTGTTTTACGCCTGATACCGGCCGTATCAATCAGCATAAATTCTTTATTAAAAAGATTGTAATGGGTATGTATGGTATCTCTTGTGGTACCGGCTATATCACTTACAATGGTACGTTCCTGCCCTATGAGGGCATTTAATAAGGATGATTTGCCCACATTGGGCTGGCCGATGATGGCAATTTTTGGCAGGTCGGTTTCGGTGGCCGCTTCGTCCGAATCCTTGTCGCTGATCTTTTCGGTAAGGGCATCTAAGATCTCTCCGGTGCCGCTGCCGCTGATGGATGAAACAAAAAATAGGTGATCGAAACCCAGGCTATAAAATTCGCTGGCTTCCATCAGTCGCTCATGATTATCCACTTTATTAACCACCACATAAACGGGTTTGGTGCTGCGGCGCAACAGGTCAACCATGGCATTATCCAGTTCGGTAATACCCGTTGAGGCATCTACCATAAAAATAATGGCATTGGCTTCTTCAATGGCGATGATCACCTGCTTACGAATTTCTTTTTCAAAAACATCATTGCTATCGGCTACAAAACCGCCGGTATCAATCACGTTAAAAGATTTGCCTGCCCATTCGGCAACGCCATACTGACGGTCGCGGGTAACGCCGCTGATGTCATCCACAATGGCTTTACGCTGCTCCAGCAAACGGTTAAAGAAAGTGCTTTTGCCCACATTGGGCCTGCCTGTTATGGCGACTGTGTAACTCATGGTCGGTTGGCAGTGGGCAGTTGCCAGTTGGCAATTTGCAGACTGCTGTTTTATGATTTATTAATAATTTATTACCTCTTTTAAATTCTAGTTGGCAGTTTGCAATTTGCAGTTGGCAAATTACAGTTTGCTGATTTTAATATTATAAATACTTTTCAGGGTTGTTAATCATGTGACCTATCATTCTGCCAACCTCTGAACTTCTGCTTTCAAGATTCAAAAATGTTCCTTCATTAACATATTTGCAATCAAATGCAAATTTTATCCAAATTTCAGTTTCCGTATTCTCTGCATCACTGTCTGTAAGTTTACTTACAAAATGAGCAGGGTAATTTCTTCTTCTGTATGCTTCGCCAAAATTTGCACAAACAGATCTTGAACTTCTTCTAACCTGATCAGTCAGGCTATATTTTTCTTCGGCAGGAAATGATTTGCTGATTTCAAATATATCCATTGCCAAAGCGTATGCTTTTTTGAAAGCCTCTAAATCTTTATAACTTCCCATTTTCATTCAGTTCTCAGTAGGCAATTCGCAGTTGGCATTTTGCATCCTGATGGTTATTACATGATTTTATTAATGAACTTTATTTGCTCAAATATTGATCTGCCCACTGCCCACTGCCCACTGCTCAATACCCGTACTCCTTCAGCTGAAACTCATTATCCCGCCATTTGGGTCGTACTTTTACAAACAATTCCAGAAAAACTTTTCTTCCCAAAAATGCTTCAATATCTTTTCTTGCGTCTGTTCCTAATTTTTTGATCATGCTGCCACCGCCGCCAAGGATAATGCCTTTTTGTGTTTCGCGCTGCACAATAATTTCGGCACTTATTTTTGTAAGCGTTGCTTTTTCTTTAAACTCCTGTACCAATACGGTAGCATGATACGGGATCTCTTCGCCGTATAATAAAAATATTTTTTCGCGTATCATTTCGCCCACAAAAAACTTGGTAGGCATATCGCTTAAATCATCGCCTTCATAAAAGGGTTGCCCCTCGGGCAGATATGTCAATATGGTTTTTAATAAGTGATCAATACCGGTTTGCTTTAAGGCTGATAAGGAAACCACTTCTTTACAATAAGGTTGTGCGGCAAAAAAAGCAGCCGTTGTTTTTAACTGTTCGCCATTAACGGTATCGGCTTTATTTAAAATAACCAGGGCCGGTGCTTTTAGCTTTAAGGCCGAAAAAATGGCATGGCTTTCCTCGGTATTTTCCCGTACATCCGTAATTAATAAAGCCAGGTCGGCATCTTCCAGACTGCCTTTTACGGCCTGCATCATTTTTTCGTGCAGCTTGTATTTAGGTTCAATGATACCCGGTGTATCAGAAAAAATGATCTGGTAGTCTTTTTCGGTGAGGATGGCTTTAATGCGATGCCTGGTGGTTTGTACCTTGTGCGATACAATGGCCATTTTTTCGCCCATGAGTGCATTAAGTAAGGTGCTTTTGCCCGCATTAGGCTTACCAAAAATATTTACGAAACCGGTTTTCATTATTTGTGATCATTTTAAATAAATTGATTATCACAAACATGCTTAAGAATGGAGGAGATAATCAAATTCATCAGTAAAAAACTAACTGAGAATAAAAAAGGCTCAACAGAGCCTTTGGGTTTAGTTGCGAAGAGAAGGATCGAACTTCTGACCTTCGGGTTATGAGCCCGACGAGCTACCGCTGCTCTACTTCGCGGTGCAAAAATAAGGTTTTACGGCTTAGCTGCCAAATATTAAACGGCATGTCATAAATTTGAGTATGATTAAAATATCTTTATGGCCCTTAGCCTTGGTGCTGTGGCTGATTACAGCCTTCGGTTGCAAAACAAAGATTAAACAACAGGATGATAACCTGTACAGCCGGCATCTGCAACGGCAGGTAAAACTAACCATCATCAGCACGCCGATGCCCGATGACAAAAATGAGTTGAATTTACTGATACTTAATGATGGACAGGACATAGGGGCTTTACAGCTTAAAGACCTGTTGGACAGCCTGTATACAAATAACCTGATTAAACCGCTGCTGATTGTTGCGGTGCATGCCGGCGACCGCCAAAAAGAATATGGCGTGGCCGGCTATCCCGATTATTTAAACCGGGGCGATAAAGCCGATCATTACGATGCCTTTATCAATAACGAACTGTACCCTTTTGCCAAAAAAAATGCTACGGTGCGTAAATTTAAATCGGTTGCCCTTGCAGGCTGTTCGCTGGGTGGCTTATCGGCCTTTGATATGGCCTGGAACCATGCCGATAAGATTGATAAGGTAGGTGTTTTCTCCGGATCGTTCTGGTGGCGTGATAAGGATGATAAAGCCGCTGATTATGATGATAACAAGAACAGGATCATACTTACAAAATTAAAGGCATCCAGAAAAAAGCCCAGTTTAAAATATTGGTTTTATGCCGGTGATAAAGAAGAAACCAGCGACCGCGATAAGGATGGCATTATTGATGTGGTTGATGATACCAAAGACTTGATAGAACTCATTAAAAACAAAAACACTTGTCTGCCCGAGGATATCAGGTTTGTGCAAGATGCAAATGGCAAACATGATAATGATGACTGGCACAAACAGTTTCCTGCATTTTTAATCTGGGCTTTTGGAAAGTAAACCAATAAAGTTTTAAAAAACTAATTCTCCTTTACAATACTGCTTGCCCCGCTGCTGTGCTTTTCTTTAATAACCCCATTGCCTTTAAACTTAATATCGCTGGCACCATTGGCAGTAGCAAATAATTCTTTATTTACGGTAATGTTTACATCCGATGCGCCGCTAACATTTACATTACAAATATCCGCAACCAGATCATATCCTTTAACATCGCTGGCACCAGTGCTTTTGATATTAACAGTGCCTGCAGTTCCGGATATCTTTGCATCGGAGGATCCGCTCAGATTAATATCCAGTGTATTAACCTTTACCATACCTTTAAAGTCGCAGGCCCCCGACATTTGTAAAATCAATGTGGTTGTCGTTATACTTCCTGCTACAAAAATATCGCAGGCACCTGATGCTTCCAGTTTTTTAAGATCGGCAAAAGATATATAAACACGCAGTTTACGGTTTTTTTTTGTCCAACCTTTTTCTCCATCATAAAATATGTTGAGTATGCCGTTTTCTATAACAGTCTTAATGTGATCTTTATCATTTTCATTAGCGGCACTGATGGCCACTGCAGTGATATCCGACTGTGATACATACAGATCAATTCCCCCAGATACTTTTATGGTTTCAAATTGTCCTGTTACATGTCTGACTGATGCATGAGGATCAACAACAATATCGTTTTGCGCATTGGCGATCCACACTGTACAAACCGTCATCAGCAATAATAAAAACTTTTTCATGTTGCTTATTTGAATTTGAAAATTATCTTTTTCTAACTGCTCCGCCACTGCCGGTTTTTATATCTCTGATTAGAGCTGTGCCTTTGTATTGAATATCGCCACCACTGCTGGCTTTGGCATTCAGTTCTTTGTTAATGGTAACATGTATGGCGGCACCGCTGCTGGCCGAAGCATCACAAAAGTCAACAGCAAAATCATATCCTTTAAAATCAGCTCCGCTGCTGGCATCTACAATTAATTTACCGGCAATGCCTGTTACTTTCATTCCGGCCCCGCTGCTCACATCTGCATGAAGTTCAGTTACATTAATGGCGCCTGTAAAATCTGCACCGCTGCTTACATCCATTTTTAATTTATCGGCTTTTAGAGTACCGTTTACTGTCACTTCTGAACCTGCTGAAACATTTAATTTTTCTAATGTTTTAAATGATACATAAGCTTTCAGCTTTGCCTTTCCACTCAATTTCCAGGTTATCCCTTTGTTGTCATAATAAATTTTCAACGTACCGTTTACAACTTCGGTTTTTAAACGATCCAGGTGTTTTTGTTCCGATGCACTTACTGCAATGGATTCTTCATTACCCTGGGTAACAAGTAATTCAATACCGCTTGAAACAGCAATACCGGTAAAACTACCGTTTAAGCTGCGTGTTACAGCATTGGCATCGTTCATTAATTTGGTTTCCTGTGCGTAGGCACTCAGGAAAATAAATGCGACCAGGGATAATAATAATTTTTTCATCTAAATTGTTTTATAGTGTTTAAAAAGACGAAATGATCAGATTAAAGCAATCCTACAAAAATAGGATTGCTTTAATAAATCTGTTTCGTGGCTATACTTGCTTAATTATACGCATCGGCTTGTTGTTTTGTTACACGATAATAAAATTTTATCTAAAACTCCCTTACCTTCGTGTTTTAAAGCTCTTTTAACCATTTGAATTTCCGGGGTGCTGTTTGTCAGGAGACAAAGGCTGAGAAAATACCCGATAACCTGCACAGGATAATGCCTGCGAAGGGAGAAAATACAGCCCCTGCCCAATGGCAGAACGCTTAACTCCCCAAGCGGAGATTACCCTTAACCACACCGGATGTTCTGCACAATTTTAAATAATGAAGCATTTATTTTTAACGACTATTTGCAGTATTGGCACACTGGTTATGTTGGCGCAGCAGAAAACCCATTTTAATGATACCGCTTATTTACAGCCCGTTGAAGTGCAGGCAATAAGAGCCGGAGAAAAAGCCCCTTTTGCCAAAACCAATCTTAGCAAAAAAGATATTGCAAAAAATAATCTTGGTCAGGATCTGCCGTTTTTATTAGATCAAACCCCATCGGTGGTTGTAAATGCCGATGCTGGCAATGGCGTAGGCTATACCGGCATCCGCATACGTGGTACAGATGCCGGCAGAATTAATGTAACCCTTAATGGCATTCCCTATAACGA